>JAWWPV010000603.1:0-2604 GCA_033854775.1 Trebonia sp. | reverse complement strand
GGTCGTGATGCAGTCCGCGATGAACGCGCTCAACCCCGTCATGTCGGTCGGCGCGCAGTTCGCCGACGCGCTCCGCGCGCACGGGATGACCTCGCGCAAGGCCGTCGCCGCCAGGTCGGCCGAGGTGCTGCGGCTGGTCGGCATCGACGCGGTGCACCTGAAGAGCTACCCGCACCAGCTGTCCGGCGGGATGCGGCAGCGGGCGATGATCGCTATGGCGCTGCTGTTCACCCCCGACCTGGTGATCATGGACGAGCCCACCTCGGCGCTTGACGTGGTGGCGCAGCGCTCGCTGATGAGGCAGATCAAGGAACTCCAGCGGGAATTCGGCTTCGCGGTCATTTTCGTCACCCATGACATGTCGCTTGTCAGCCACTATTCCGACCGGGTCATGGTGATGTACGCCGGGCAGGTCGCGGAATCGGGCCGGACCCGGCAGATATTCGACAACCCGCTGCATCCCTATTCACGCGGGCTGCTCGAGGCATTTCCCGGCATCAGGGGGGCTAAGGTCCCGTTGAAGGGAATACCCGGCGCGCCGCCCGATCTTTCCGTCATTCCGAACGGATGCCGGTTCGCACCCCGCTGCCCCGCGAAAATGCCGGAGTGCGAGACCACCGCGCCGGCGCTGCTGCACCGCGAGGGCGTCGACGTCCGGTGCCTGCTTTACGCCCCAGGAGCCGGAAAAGCGGTGCCCGCACGGCAGGGAAAAGAGCATTCATGACCGAGCTGCTGCGAGCCGAGCACCTGACCAGGCACTTCAAGATCGGCGGGGCATTGACCCTGGCCACGCTGCACGCCGTCGACGACGTGTCCTTCAGCGTCGGCGAGCGGGAGATCGTCGCCCTCGCCGGGGAAAGCGGCAGCGGCAAGTCGACCGTGGCCCGCTTGCTCGCCCGGGTCTACAAGCCGACGAGCGGCACGGTGACCTATTTCGGCGCGCCGGGCGCGGGGACGCCGCTGTCGGCGCTGCGGTCCAGGCGAGACGGGCTCCGGTACAGCGGCCAGGTGCCCATGGTGTTCCAGGACCCGTTCAGTTCGCTCAACCCGGTGTTCCGCGTCTCACACGGCGTGCTGCGTGCGCTCAAGCTGCACCGCCCCGAGCTGTCGGCCGGCGAGCGGCGGGCCGAGGCGGCGCGGGTCTTCGACGTGGTCGGCCTCGGCGCGGGCATGATCGACCGGTACCCGCACGAGCTGAGCGGCGGGCAGCGGCAGCGAGTCGGCTTCGCCCAGGCCCTGGCGATGAAGCCGCGGCTGATCCTCGCCGACGAGCCGGTATCCATGCTCGACACCTCCATCAGGATCGGCCTGCTGAACCTGATGGCCAAGCTGCGCGACGAGGAAGGCGTCTCGATCCTCTACATCACGCACGACATAGCGAGCGCACGTTATGTCGCGGACCGGCTGATCGTGATGTACGCGGGCCAGATCGCGGAGGCGGGGCCGATCGAGGACGTGCTGGCGACGCCAAGGCACCCCTATACCCAGCTGCTGCTTTCCGCGGTCCCCGACCCGAAGGCGCCGCCGCCCAGCCTGGAGGCCCTGGCCGCGGCCACCGGTGAGCGCGGCGAGCCGCCAAAGGTGATCGACCCCAAGCCAGGCTGCCGGTTCCAGCCCCGCTGCCCGGTATCAACGGAAATATGTGGAAACATCACCCCCCAGTTGAAGATGCTGGGCACGGGCGAGGTGGCGTGCCATGTCGCCCAGTCGGGTGCGGAGATAAAGGCATTCACATGAGTCGCCCCGCAGCCCGCTCACCCGGGTGCCACACGGGAGGTCTGCATGAAACTTGCTGTTATCGGCGGCGGGTCGACCTACACGCCTGAGCTGGCGGACGGACTCGGACGGCTCGCGCCCCAGGTCACCGAGGTGGTCCTGGTCGACCCGGACGAGGCACGGCTGGCCGTGGTCGGGCCGGTGTCGGCGCGGATCATGCGCGGGCACGGGCACCGGGCGGCCGTCCGGTGGACCACCGACCCCGAAGACGGGATCGACGGCGCGGCCGCGGTGCTCATCCAGCTCCGGGTCGGCGGGCAGGCGGCACGCGACAGGGACGAGACGTGGCCGCTCGACTTCTGCTGCGTGGGGCAGGAGACGACCGGGGCGGGCGGGCTCGCCAAGGCGCTGCGCACGGTGCCGCTTGTCCTGCGGATCGCCGAGCTGGCGCGGCGCCGGGCCGCACCGGGCGCCTGGCTCATCGACTTCACCAACCCGGTCGGGATGGTCACCAGGTCCCTGCTCGACGCGGGGCACCGCGCGGTGGGGCTGTGCAACGTGGCGATCGGGCTGCAGCGGTACTTCGCCGCGCTGCTTGGCGTCCCCCCGGAGTCCGTGTCGCTTGACCACGTGGGACTGAACCACCTCACTTGGGAGCGGGCGGTGCGCGTCGACGGCGTGGACAAGCTGCCCGAACTGCTCGCCGGCCACCTCGCGGAGATCGCGGACCACGTGGACTGCCCCGCCACCGTTCTGAGTGCTTATTCTTTTGTTCCTTCTTATTACGTGCGTTACTACTACCTGCATGATTCGGTCGTGGCGGAGCAGCGGAAGACGGGAACACGGGCCGCCGCGGTCGCGGCAATCGAAGCCGAGCTGCTGAGAATG
>JAWWPV010000602.1:0-5390 GCA_033854775.1 Trebonia sp. | reverse complement strand
CCGCACCGACAGTGAACCTGAGGATCAGGTAGAGCGTCCAACGGACGTGACGGAAGCAATCGTGGCGAGCCCGCTGCTGGCCGAGGCGGTCCACGTCCCGGCCTCGCGCGCCTGGGACGCCTCCGATGCCGTCACCGAGATCTACATGGCTCACTACAACCAGCTCGTCCGGTTGGCCGTGATGCTCGTTCACGACGTGCAGACGGCCGAAGAAGTGGTGCAAGACGCGTTCGAGGCGATGCACCTGGCCTGGCGGCGACTGCGTGACAGCGAGAAGGCGCTCTCCTACCTGCGGCAGACGATCGTCAACCGGGCACGATCGGTGCTGCGGCACCGCAAGGTCGTGGAGATGCACGCGCCTAAGCCCGCGCCGGACGAGCAAAGCGCCGAACACGCCGCCTTGACACTCATCGAGCGCTCAGCGGTAACCTCTGCGCTGCGCTCACTACCGGCGCGCCAGCGAGAAGCCGTCGTACTCCGGTACTACGGGGACTTCTCCGAGGCCGACATCGCCAAGGCGATGGGAATCAGCCGGGGGGCCGTGAAGAGTCACACGGCCCGTGCGATGGCGGCACTGAAGTCGACCCTGGAGCAGGAGACGTAATGACGCGGCGGCGGGCAGGCGATAGGAGGGCATGACCTCACCCGGGGACGATTGCCTAGAAGAGGCGCTGCGGCGGGCCCTGTCCGAGGCGGCCAGTGAAGTCGAGCCCGCGACTGACGGGCTCGACAAGATCCGCGCGCGGATCGGCAACCGCCCGCCGCGGTCCTGGCTGTTCAGCGTCCTCGCCGGCCTCGTCGACCGGGTTCGGCACTGGACCTGGCACGGGCACTGGACCTGGACCTGGCCCGGGCACCGGGCCTGGCCAGGCTCGCTGCCCGGGCTCAGGGCGCTCCAGGAGCGTCGATCACGACGGACCAACTTTCCGGAATGGGGCATCGGGTGGCTCCGGCTCGTGACGGTGCTCGCCGGGATCGCGGTCCTCGCCAGCATCGCGCTCGGCGTCCAGCCATTCCGCCATGCGATCCTCCAGGCGAGCTCATCGCTTAATGGTGGTGGCGGCCCGCCGCGGGGCAGCGCGCGAACCGAGGGCAACGGGACGCAGGCCGGCGGTGGCGGTAGTACGCCGACGGTCGGCGGTACCGCGTCGGATAGCGGGCAGCCCGGCCAGGCACACACCTCTGCGTCAGGGAAAACCGCGGTACCGAACCCGACCTCAAGCGCCAGCTGCGTATCCACGGCGCTCCCGGTCGTGGCTGGCGCGAAGCCAAGCCAGACAGGCGTGACATCGGACGCCTCTGGTACCGCGCCGACCACCGAGGTTCCCTCCCCGCTCACCTCGGGCTGGACCACGCGGACGCAGCCGTATTACGCGAAAACGAACGTGCCGACCTGCCCCGTGACTACCGCTACCAGGGCTACCAGGGCGCCGACACCTGCCAGTTCCCGGTCTTCGCAGGTCCCCAGGCCTTCCGACCTGTCGCCGACGCAGGCGTCCGCACCGACCGGGACTGACCCGAGCCAGTCCCCAACGCCAACGCCAACGCCAACAGCAACGCCAACGCCAACTAGCTCATCGCCGGCCAGCGACCCCCCGTCATCGAGTCCATCGGACCCGCCGACGTGAATCGGGCGAAACAGGCAGCGCACGGAGTTCTGGGCCTGGCACCCCGGCGGCACTGACCCGGCAGGCACCCGGCCCCGCTAACCTGTCCGGCATGGAGTCGCTCATGCCCGTCGCGGGCCCGCCGGTGTTCCTGGTGCCGCCTGGCGGCCTGACGCCAGGGGTCATGACGCTGACCGGCCCGGAGGGACACCACGCGGCGGCCGTCCGGCGGCTGCGGCCGGGCGAGCGCGCGGACGTGAGCGACGGCGCCGGCACGCTCGCCGAGTCCGTGGTCACGGGCGTCGGCAAGGATTCCGTCACGCTCGACATCCGCGCCGTACATTCGGTTCCGCCGCCGTGGCCGCGCCTTACCGTCGCCCAGGCGCTCGCCAAAGGCGACCGGGGCGAGCTCGCGGTCGAGCTGATGACCGAGGTCGGCGTGGACGCCGTGATCCCGTGGGCCGCCGAGCGCTCCATCACGAAGTGGCAGGCCGAGCGCGGAGCGAAGGCCCTCGCTAAGTGGCGAGCGACCGCCCGCGAGGCTGGTAAGCAGTCCCGCCGCGCCTGGCTCCCCGAGGTGACCGAACTGGCCACCACGGCCATCCTCGCGAGGCGTGTCGCAGCCGCCGCCTGCGCGATCGTCCTAGAGGCCGACGCGCCCGCCAAGCTCCACGAACTGCCATTGCCCGAGACGGATGACATCCTCCTCGTCGTGGGCCCAGAGGGAGGGATCAGCCCAGCCGAGCGAGCCACCCTCAGGGACGCTGGCGCAATGGAGGCACGCCTGGGGCCGTTGGTGCTACGCACTTCGACGGCCGGCGCGGCGGCGGCGGCAATCCTGCTCACGAAAACCGCCCGCTGGTAGACACGGCCAGGTAAACGACCGTTGAAGGCGTCGCGGAGTCTAGAAAAAAAACCCTGCTGCCCCGGCTGAAATTTTCCCGGCGGCTGCTCTTCGCCGCGCAGCTTGGCCAGCTCGCGGAGCAGCTTCTCCTGCTCGGAGTCGAGCCGGCTCGGGGTCTCCACCGTGACGTGGATGACCAGGTCGCCGCGGCCGCTGCCGTTGAGGTGCTTGACGCCAAGGCCGTAAAGCGGGATGACCTGGCCGGACTGGGAGCCCGGGCGGATGTCCACGTCGTTCGGGCCGTCTAGGGACTCCACCGACACGGTCGCGCCGAGTGCCGCCGCCACCATCGGGATCGTCAGCGTGCAGTGCAGGTCGTCGCCCTGCCGCTCGAAGATCGGGTGCGGGCGCTGCACCACCTCAAGGAAGAGATCCCCTGGCGGGCCGCCGCCTGGGCCGGTCTCGCCCTCGCCGGCCAGCTGGATGTGCGTGCCGTCCTCGACGCCTGCCGGGATCCTGACCTTCATCGTCCGCCTGGTGCGCACCCGGCCGTCGCCGTCGCACTCCGGGCAGGGGCGGGGCAGGATGGTGCCGTAGCCGCCGCAGTTCGGGCAGGCCTGGGTGGTGACCACCTGGCCGAGGAACGACTTGCGCACCTGGCTGATCTCGCCGCGCCCGGCACAGACCGGGCAGGTCTCCGGGTGCGTGCCCGGCGCGGTGCCCTCGCCCGAGCAGGTCGGGCAGACCACGGCGGTGTCCACGGTGAGCTCGCGGGTCGCGCCGAACGCGCACTCCGACAGGTCGAGCTCGATCCTGATCGTCGCGTTCCTGCCGCGCCGCGCCCTGCTGCGCGGGCCCCGGGTCGCGCCCGCGCCCGCGGCGCCGAAGACCGCGTCCACGAACTCGCTGAACGGGAAGCCGGCCGTGCCGCCGCCGAACCCGCCGAACCCGGCCGCGCCCGCGCCCGCGGCGGCGAACGGGTCGCCGCCCAGGTCGTACATCTGGCGCTTTTCCGTGTCCCCCAGGACCTCGTAGGCCTGAGTGATCTCCTTGAACTTCTCCTGCGTATCCGGGTCGGGGTTGACGTCCGGGTGCAGTTCCCGCGCCAGCCGGCGGTATGCGCTCTTGATCTCGGCCTGCGAGGCGTCGCGGCGGATCCCGAGCAGCGCGTAATAGTCCTCAGCCACTATGACTCTCCGAGAATCTGCCCAACGTACCGTGCCACCGCACGGACCGCGCCCATCGTGCCTGGATAGTCCATCCTGGTCGGCCCGAGCACCCCGAGCTTGGCCACCGACATGCCGCCGGCGCCGTAGGCGGCCGACACCACGGACGTTCCCTGAATCCCCGTCTCCGCGCCGATCATGACGGTCAGGGCGGACGGGCTCGCGGCCTCTCCGAGGAGCCGCATAAGTACCACTTGTTCCTCCAGCGCTTCGAGCACGTCACGCAGCCCCTTACCGAAATCCGGGGCGGCCAGGTTGGCGGCACCGCCGAAAACCACCCGTTCCTCGTGCCGCTCGGCGAGGCTGTCGAGGAGAACGGAGAACACGGCCCCCGCGTTCGGCCGCTCGTTGACGGGGATGCGGTCGGCGAGGCCAGAAACGGTCGCGGCCGCGTCGGCAAGCTTATGCCCATCCAGGCACGCGTTGAGCACCGCGCGCAGATGCGCGATCGACTCAGGTTCCGCGGCGTCCGGGAGGTCCACCGCGGCCTGCTCCACCCGGCCCGTGTCCGTGATCAGGACGAGCAGCACCCGCTGCGGCGTGAGCGAGACCAGCTCGATGTGCCGCACCGACGACCTTGACAGCGAGGGGTACTGCACGACCGCCACCTGCCTGGTGAGCTGGGCGAGCAGCCTGACCGTGCGCAAGACCACCTCGTCGAGGCTGTAGGCGCCTGCCAGGAATGTCTCGATCGCCCGGCGCTCCGCCGCCGACATCGGCTTCACGGACGACAGCCGGTCGACGAACAGCCGGTAGCCCTTGTCGGTCGGGATCCGCCCGGCGCTGGTGTGCGGCTGGGCGATGTACCCCTGCTCTTCAAGTACGGCCATGTCGTTGCGGATCGTGGCGGGCGACACGTCGAGGCCGTGCCGGTCCACCAGTGACTTCGACCCCACCGGCTCGGTGGTGGACACGTAGTCCTCGACTATCGCGCGGAGCACCGCAAGCTTGCGCTCATCAAGCACCGTGTTCACCTCCTTGGCACTCAGCGTTCCTGAGTGCCAATTCTATTAACTCCTGAGAGCTTCCGGACGGCAAGCGAGAAGCTGGCTGGGTTACCCTACCGAGTGCGCCCTCCGCGCGCCCTGTCGTAACGGCGGTTCCGCCGTCGGGCGCGGGGCCGGGTGCGCGCCGCCGGGAGGCGCGGCCGGGAGGATGGAAGGAGCGCGGCGGGTTGCAGAGCAGGCAGTACGGACGCGACGTTCTCGCACCGGAGAACCGCAAGCCCAAGCCAGGGCAGGGGCCGGTGCCACGGGTGGGGGGCGGGGAGGTTGGCAGGGTGGAGGCCGTGCGTGACCTGGTCGTCGAGGACTTCGAGGGGCGCTTCTGCGGCGCGGTAGTCGCGACCGAGCCCGGTTCTGTGACGCTTGAGGACCGGTTCGGCAAGCGGCGGGTGTTCCCGCTGCCCGGCACGTTCCTCCTTGAGGGCAAGCGGGTCACGCTGGTACGGCCGGCGCCTAAACCAGAAAATTTGGGAAATGTCGGGCGCAGGACCGCCTCCGGGTCCGTCGCCGCGCCGCAGCAGCGGGCCAAGGTCGCCAAGGCCAGCCGGATCTACGTCGAGGGCAAGCACGACGCGGAGCTCGTGGAGAAGATCTGGGGCGATGACCTGCGCGACGTCGGCGTCGTCGTCGAGTACCTGGAGGGCGTCGACGACCTGGCGGCCATCGTGCGCGACTTCGAGCCGGAGGAAGGCCGGCGACTCGGCGTCCT
>JAWWPV010000601.1:0-5364 GCA_033854775.1 Trebonia sp. | reverse complement strand
GGCGGCACGCTCCGCCTGGCCGGCCGCGGCCGCCCCGCGTGCCGTCCCGACCAGCCAGCGCAGCGCGAGCGCCCCCGCCAGGGCGCCGAAGAGCGTCGGTACCGCGTAGGACCCGGTCGCACCGTGCCTGGTCAGCGCCGCCGCGAGGCCAATGCCCGCGAAGATCGCCAGTCCCGCGAACCCCAGGGCGAGCCGACGCATCGCGAGCACGCCCACCAGCATGGAATACAGCAACACCACGACGAGCACTCCGCCGAGCAGCACCGTCTTGTCGGCCGTGCCGAACGTCGAGGTCGCCCAGTCCTTCACCGCCAGCGGGGTGCGATCGATCGCCGCCCCCCCGACGGCGATAACCGGCGACGCCGCGGGAACGGTGAACCCCGCGAAGAGCTGCCCGATGCCTATGGCCGCGGCGGCGGCAAGCAGGCCACACGCCGCACCCCACCACCGGGCGGGCCCAGTCCTAGAAGTCATGCACGTAGGTCCGTCGCAATCCGGAGGCGTTACACGAAGCCACGATTGCGGCCCCAGTGGATTACACGGCCACGCTACCCGTCTGGTTCAACGCTCATCCGTTCGGGGTGCTTGCGTTCTGTTAACAAAGTGCCCCGGACATCCTGATACATCGGATATATCCGGATATCGGGTGGATGTGAGGCTGACCACATCGCCGCACCCGCCGACGGCGGTCAGCCGTCCTCGTCGAAGACCCATCGCGTCGGCGACCCGGTGAAGTCGCTGTGCAGCATGGAGAACACGCGCCGCGGCCGCACGCCGATCGTCGCGTTCTTCTCCGGGTTGAGGAAGTCCATGTCCACGCCGCTGTGGTACTTGGCGTTCATCAGGTCGACGACGCGTTGCAGCACCGACGGGTCGGTCGCGAACCGCGCCGTCCCCTCGATGATGACCGGGTCCGACGCGTCCTCCGTGGTCACGCAGCAGCGGGGATCGGCGCGCAGGTTCTTCACCTTCCGCGACTGCGCCGCCGAAGTGAACCACAGCGTGCTGTCGTCCCACATGCCCCATACGGGCATGGTGTGCGGGCGGCCGTCCGGCCACGTACTGACCACCCAGTAATTCCGCGCGGCGGTGAGCCGTTCCGCCGCCCATGACCAGTGCAGGAGCCCGCTCCCGTGCTCCGGGCCCGCCACGCCGTATCCGGGCATGTAGGGCCTGCTTACCCGAGGGATCCCCATGCCGAAGTGTCTACCATGCGACAACGACCGCGCGGGCGACTAACGTTGCCCTTCGTGAAGGCATCTCCCGAGTCGCAGCTGCGGCTGCTCGAACTGGCCGACCTGGATACCGAGCTTGGCAGGCTCGATCACCGGCGGCGCACCCTGCCGGAAAACGTCGAGCTGGCCCAGCTAGGCGAGCGCGCGGCCAAGGTCAGGGACGCGATCACGATCGCGGACACGGACCTCGGCGACCTTGACCGCGACCTGGCCCGCGCGGAAAGGGATGTCGAGCAGGTCCGGGTCCGCATCGAGCGGGACAACCAGCGGCTCGACGCGGGCCAGGTGTCGAACGCCCGCGAGCTCGAGTCGCTGCAGAACGAGGTCGCCTCGCTCCGCAAGCGCCAGGGCGACCTGGAAGAGGTCGTGCTCGAGCTGATGGAGCGCCGTGAGTCGGCGCAGGCGCTGCGCGACGGCGGGGGGGCCGAGGCGGAGGCCGTCGGCACCGAAGAGGCGGCGCTGACGTCCCGCCGCGACGCGGCCATGGCCGAGATCGACGAGCAGGCGGCCAAGGCCGCCGCCGCCCGCGCCGCGATCGTCCCGGACGTTCCGGCCGAGCTCCTGGCCCTCTACGACAAGATCCGCGCCACCTCCGGCGGCCGCGGCGCGGCGGAGCTGCGCCGCGGCCAGTGCGGCGGCTGCCGGGAAATGCTGTCCACCGCGGAACTCAACGAGATCCGCGCCGCCGCCCCCGACGAGGTGGTCCGCCACGAGGAGTGCCGCCGGATCCTGGTGAGGACCCCAGACTCCGGCCTGTAGAGTCTCAGGCCGGCAGGAAAGTCACGTTCTGGTTCAGTCCGAACGGGTGCGTGGTGAATCGGTCCCCGCACCAGGCCCGCTTGCGCACGGCAAGGTTGCAGAACGGACGCGGCTCATTCACAACCGTGATGTCAATGCCCGATTTCTGCACCGCGTCCAATAGACTTCCCGGTCGTGGAGAACAGCGGCCAGACCAGCTCGACCGGCCAGATCAGCGCGCCGGGCAGCCTGCAGTCGGGTGCGGTCATCGCGCCCGACGCGCCCCGGGTGCCCGACCAGGACCTGGGGGAGCTCGCCCGCCAGCACGGGCTGAAACTCTCTGGTGCGCGCCCGTCACTGGCGCAGTACCTGGCGACGCTCTGGCAGCGCAGGCACTTCATCGTCGGCTACGCCACCGCCCGGAACATCTCGATGTACACCGAGGCGAAGCTCGGGCAGGTCTGGCAGGTCCTCACCCCGATACTGAACGCGTGCGTTTACTACCTGATCTTCGGCCTGCTGTTCGAGACGTCCCGGGCGGTGCTGCACTTCCCGGCGTTCCTGGTGGCCGGCGTGTTCATCTTCGCGTTCACCGAGCGGTCGATCGTGACCGGCTCGAACGTGATGCGGGCGAACATCCAGCTGATCCGCGCGCTGTACTTCCCGCGCGCGTCGCTGCCGCTCGCCTACGTGATCGTGGAACTGCAGCAGATGCTGATCGGCATGGTCGTGGTCACCATCGTCATGCTGGCGAGCCAGCAGTACCCGAGCTGGTACTGGCTGCTGATCATCCCGGCCGTGCTGCTGCAGACGATGTTCAACACCGGAGCGGCGCTGCTCGTCGCGCGGATGGGCGGCGCCGTCGCCGACGTGTCCGAGCTGATCCCGTTCTTCCTGCGGATATCCCGCTACTTCTGCGGCGTGATGTACCTGATCATCACGGTGACCTACCGCTTCCCAGGCTGGGTGGGGAAGGTCCTGTCGCTCAACCCGTTCGCGGTCTACATCTCGCTGGTCCGCGTCGGGTTCATGGGCTCCTACCGGACGGACTCGGCCGGCAACCAGCCGTTCAACAACGGGCTCTGCCAGCAGTTCCTCACATCGCCTGGCGCGCACATCAAGCCGGGCACCACGGTTCCGACCACGCTGATCGATCCGAACAGCCACCTGTCGAGCATCCTGATCCCCAAGAGCGGCCCGCTCTCCACGATCTCGAACGTCCCGCTACAGGCCTACTGCCACGCGATCGTCACCAACAACGACCTCTGGATCGCCGCCGCCGCCTGGGCCGTCGTGTTCTTCGCCATCGGCATCGTCTTCTTCTGGCGCGCGGAGCACCTGTACGGCCGCGGCTAACCCCGCAAGTGGCCCACCGCCACCCCACCGCCCCCACCGCCCCCACACGCCCCACCCCCGCCGACCTCCACACCCGACATTTCCCCATCTGTCTGGGCAGGCCGAGCCGGTGCCGAGAGTACGGCCCCAAATAGGGGCTTAACTCTCGGCGGGGACGAAAAAACTCGGATCTGCTGGCTCCGGCGCTCCCGTACATATCACTATGAGTACATGGTTGAGCGGGTATTGCTACCAATTGTTGATATAGTCGACAGGCAGCACGGGGCGCTGACTCGCGAACAGGCCATGAACGCCGGCTTGTCGCGGCGCTTGATCGCCGCGCGCCTCGATTCCGGACGCTGGCAGCGGCTGCACCGGGGAGTGTTCGCCACGTTCAGCGGCCCTGTTCCCCGCGAGACCCAACTGTGGGGTGCCGTCCTCCGGGTGGGCGAGCACGCGGTCCTCAGCCACCACACCGCCGCCGAACTCTGGCGGCTCTCCGATGCCTCCCCGGGCCCGATCCACCTGACAGTCCCGAGGAAGGCGGCCTCTTCTGCTATTCCGGGGCTCGTGCTCCATTTTTCCTCGCGCATCGAGGAGGCCAGGCACCCGGCGCGGCTGCCGCCGCAGACCAAGCTTGAGGAGACCGCTCTTGACCTCGCTGACCTGGCGCGGACGGCCGAGGACGCGGTTGCGTGGCCGATTAGGGCGTGTCAGCGTCGGCTGACCACTGCGGACCGCGTACTCGTCGCTTTGGAGGCGCGCGGCCGGGCCCGGTGGCGACGTGACGTCGCTGACGCTATCCCCGATATCCGGGCCGGCGTCCACTCGCCACTCGAGCTTCGCTACGCCAGGAACGTGGAACGCAGGCACGGGCTGCCACGCGGCGACCGGCAGGCGCGCGTGATCCGGGGGGTGGCGCTGCAGTACCTCGACGTGCTGTACGCGGACCACGGCGTGATTGTCGAACTTGACGGCGTACTCGCGCACGCTGGCGACGGCAAGGGCCGTGACATGCGACGCGACAACGCCAACACGCTCGGCGGCTACCAGACTCTGCGCTACAGCTGGGTGCCCGTGGCCTACCACGCATGCGCCACCGCGCTCGAGGTGTTCAGCCTGCTCCGGCGCAACGGCCTGCGCACACCGTTCCGCCCGTGCGGCAAGGAATGCGCGGCGATGACACCCGAGGCCGCGTGGAGGTGGCCGGCCTGGCCGGCACAGGCGAGGCCGGCCTGGCCGGCGCCAGCGAGGAGGGTGGCACGGTTACCTCGGCGAGAGACCTGTTCCCGCCGAGAGCTAGGCCCCTATATGGGGCCGTACTCTCGGCGGGAGCAATCATCTTTGATAACAGCAAGAAGCGGTCCGCAACAACCCGCCGGGCGCGCGTTCCTGGGTCAGGCGACGGGGAGCTGGTGGGCTGGCTCGCGGGCGTGGCGGTAGTCGCCTGAGACCAGGCAGGCGGCGGTGGCCAGGGCCCAGACCGAGGCCCGGTCGGCGTGCGGCGGGGTAAGCAGCTTCTCCGCGGCCGGCCGGCTCACCACGTCGAACAGGGCGCTGGTGGTGCCCAGGTCGAGGATGTAACCGCGCAGGAACGTCGTGATCGGGTCGCCGTACTGGCGGCGCCAGTCGAAGGGGGAGTGCGCGCCCGCTGGTGGCTTGCCGGCGAGGGGGACGTCCGCCAGGGCCGGTGACAGCTCGGCGAGGACGGCGGCGGAGAGCGCGCCGCTCACCCGGTCGGTCAGCGGGACGGTGCGGGCGGCGAGCACCACGCGGTCGTCGAACAGCGGCTGGACCAGGCGCTCGCGCAGCAGGTAGGCCTGCCGCGCGGCCGCCGACCACCGGCCCGCGCGGTTGACCAGGTAGAAGTCGTCTAGGGCCTGCATCGGGTGGCGGGCGAGCCGCGGCGTCCACGGGGCGAGCGAGGCGGCGTAGGCGGCGGCCGGCCCCCGGCGGATCAGGCCCAGGTGCTTCGTGGTGAGGCGGCGCAGCAGCTCGGCGGAGCGGGCGGCCCGGCGGGCGGGGGCGACGGCACGACGCAGCCCGCCCGCCGCGG
>JAWWPV010000600.1:0-6937 GCA_033854775.1 Trebonia sp. | reverse complement strand
ATCGCAGTCCTGCTAGCTACCCACCAGCACGGCCACCTGTTCGTCGCAGGCTGCAAGACCAACCAGGGCAAGCTCTACGCCCAGTTCGACCACATCGCCCTGCTCAGCGCGCCCGCCGACATCCTCCTGGCCAGGATCGCCGCACGGACCAGCAACCCCTACGGGAATCACCCCGCCGAACGTGCCATGATCCTGCGGGACCTCGCCGAGGTAGAACCACTGCTGCGCGCGACCGCCACCACCGAGATCGACGCCACCGCACCACTATCACAGGTAGTCCAGCACCTGGAAAACCTCACCTGACCGCCGGACTATCCACCCGAGCCAGCCGCCTGCCTCAGCCGTCCCTTTCGTTTTTGACTTAGAAACCTGACGCCTGACGTCCTGAGCCCGTTAGGGCGGTGCTGTCAGGCCGGCCAGACGGTGGCTGCGTTCACTGCTCCCGGCAGGTCACCGGGGATGGTTGGCTGGATCCCCAGGTTCTCCAGATGCTCCCAGAGGCCGCTGAGTGCGGCGTCGGGGTCGCGGTAGAAGGCGCTGCCGCGGACGCGGTGGAAGGTCCAGCCGAGCCGCTCGAGGATGGCCTGCCGCTGCCGGTCCGCTTCCCAGCGGTCCGGGCCGTGATAGGCGTCGCCGTCGAGTTCGACGGCCAGGCGGCCGCGGCGGCCCTCGATCACCAGGTCGATGTGGAAGCGGCCGACCCGGTGCTGGGTCTTGACCTGGTAGCCGCGCGCGGCGATCCGCCGGAACACATCACGCTCGAAGTCGGAGTCGAAGGTCGCCTCGGCTGCGGCGGTGGCCTGGTCCACCCGGCCTGGATGCTGGCAGTGCCTGATGAACTGGTTCCGCACGTCGTCGGGGTGCAGGTCGTCGAGCGCCACCGACCGGACGCACCAGAGCTGGTCCTGTGCCCTGCTGGCCGCGACGTTCATCCGCTGCCGGTCCGACTCCCTGGTCATGGCACCGATGCGGCGTCCCTCGCCGGCCGCGACGACCAGCGAGACGAACATGACGTTCCGCTCGTCGCCCTGGAAGTGGTACGCGTTGCCGCAGCGGATCCGGCGGAGCTCCATTTCCTTTTCGCCGAGGCGCTCGACGAGCTTGCGCTCGATGAGCTCGGCCTGGGCGTCGGCGAGCATCGAGATGACGCCGAACGTCTTGCCGTCGTAGCCGGGGTCGGCGCACAGCTCGGCGATCTTGTCGACGATGAACGAGGCCTCGGCGGCGTTGGTGTCGGTCCCCTGCTCCCGGAAGCCGTCGGTGAGGTGCACGTCGATGACGCTGCGCCAGGACGGGTCGGCGGGCTGCTCGCGCAGCGGCAGGATCGCGCCTTCGTAGCAGAGCTTGTTGGAGAACTCGATGATCTCAGGCAGGCAGCGGAAGTGCTCGCGGAGCATGATCACGCCGGGGAACCGCATCTTCGCCAGGTCGTAGAGGCTGCTCTTGATGTCGAGCATCCCCGCCTGCGGCAGGTCCGCGATGTGCTGGCTGATCAGCTCGTGCACCAGCGACTCCTCGGTGCCGATGGCCTGCGGGCTGATCTGCTTGTCGTCGCCGACGATGATCGCCTTGTCGGCCAGGGCGAGCGCGGCGAGGCCGAAGATGTCGCACTGCGAGCTCTCGTCCATGATGACCACGTCGAACCGCGCGGTCGGGCGGAAGGACTCCACCACGCGGTGGGCCGGCATGATCCACACGGGGACGGCGGTCTGCGCGTCGGCCATCGCCAGCTGCGCCTGGTTACGCCAGTACGCGGCGTACTTCCCGGTGCCCTTCCCGACCCGGCGGATCGAGTTGAGCCAGGCAGTCAGGCCCCTTCGTTCGGAATCAGACAGACGCTCAGCCACCGCGAGCCAGGCTGACTGCGCGGCGAGCTCAGCCGTCGTCCTGTTCACTATCTTCTGCTCGGCTTCGAGCTGCCGCTGCAGCTCGGCGGGGTCGTCGGCGCTGATGATCGCGGCGAGCCAGGTGGCGGCCTGCCGCCACTGCCAGGCGCGGGCCGCCGCGGTCACCGGGCCGGTCACCGTTTCCTCGCCGGACGAGCCGGCGATCCGCTTCGCCCATGCCGGTGCCACGGCGGCGAGCCTGCCGGTCAGCGCGTCGAACCGCGCCACTTCTTCCGTCAGGCTGCCGACCCGGCGTGCCTCGTCGATGAGGCGGCCCCAGTGGTCCCACGCGTGTGCGGTGAACGCTTCGGTGAGCGCGTCCCACAGGAAACTGGCCCGTGGCTGCGCTCCGCCGTCCGCCAGTTGCCTGGCCGTCGCGTCCAGCCGGGCGGTCAGCTCCTTCTCCGCGATGTGCAGCGCGGCCACCCGGAGCGTGTCGGCCAGCGCCGTGAGCGCGGCCGAGGCGGGGACCTCGTCCGCGCGGACCCCGGCCGCGTGGAGCCGTTCCCGCAGTGCCTCCCACTCGCCGTCCTCCCAGGAGAACGCGGCCCGCAGGTCGCCGGTGTGCCCGGCGAGCTGGTACTCGGGGGTGTCGGTCACGGAGGTGAGCACGGGCCCGCTGACCCGGCCGACCGTGTCGTTCCAGCGCCGGGTCAGCTCCTGACGGCGGCGGCGGGAACGTGCCTCGGCGAGGCACAGCTCCATGTCTTCGGCCGTCCGGGGCGGCTCGTCGTCGACCCGGCAGGCTTCCCTGATCCGGTACAGGTCACGGTGGAGGACCTTACTCACGCCCCTCCCCTGGGCCAGCCGGCCGCGGAGCTCGGTGAGCTGGCCGAGCAGTTCCCTGCCCGGCACCGGGGTCACCCCGGGCTCGGCGTCGTCACCGGGCAGCTCGACCCGGTGCCCGATCAGGCGGTTGCGCCAGGCCGCCAGCTCCTCGATGCCCTCGCCGATCGCCTTCAGCTGGTCGCGCCAGGTCGCGGCGAACGACGGATTGCGCACTTCCGCCCGGACGGCGGCCAGCCAGGGCCGCTCCAGCTGCGCCAGGCGCCTGGCGCCGCGGTCGACCGAGGCGGTCAGCGCGGCCAGCTCATCCGGGGCGAGGCGCTCCAGTGCCAGCCGGTCCTGCACCGCCGCTTCCGTCCCGGCCAGGCGGTCACGCACGTCGCTGCGATCCGCCACGATGCTGGCCAGCGTGGCGGAGGTCGGCAGGTCCGCGGGCTGCGGCAGTCGCAGTCGGGCGGCCGCCCGGTCGTCCACCGTGATCGCCTGCGCCAGCCGGAACAGGTCAGCGATCTCGCTCGTGCTCAGCGGGCAGGCGGCACCGACCGGGATCTCGTCTGGGATGTAGCCGAGCGTCGCCTCCTGCTCAGCGAGCCACTTGCCGAGCGTTGACGGGGTGTGGGTAACCGTGCCCAGGGTGAAGCTGTCCCGTTCCCTGGCGATGGACGCGGCGATCTGGTTCTGCAGGATGCCGGTCTTCCGCTGCGCTGCGGTGAGGTTTTCCTCTAGGCCGTCGATCCGCTGCCGGGCTTCCCGGTGGTCCAGGGCGACGGCGTTCTCGTAGATCGCCCGCACGGACTGCTCGAGCTGGCCGAGCGAGGCGGACGAAGAGCCGAGCACGGCCACCGACAGGTCGCGGACCGACTCAGGGATCTTGTCGCGGAGAACGGCGAGGGCCTGCTCCTTCTGGCTGGTGACCAGGACGCGCTGGCCGTGCCCGACCAGGTGGCTGATCAGGTTGGCGATGGTGTGCGTCTTGCCGGTGCCTGGCGGGCCCTGCACGGTGACGCCGCGGTGCTCGGCCAGCCGGAGGGCGACCCTCTCCTGCTCCGGGTTGGTGGGCAACGGCATCAGCAGCCGCTGGGTTGCTGCGCGGCCCTCGAGTTCCAGCTTGCCTGGCTCGTCGGCCACCACGGCGACGAACGGCGGGGGCACCTCCAGTTCCCCGGAGACCAGCGCGTCGCGCAGGTCCGTGAAGAACCGGCGGTACATTGTCGCCCGCCGGCGCACCATGAGGACCCAGGTGGCGGTGATCTGCGGCGCGTCCGTCGGGGGCGGCGGGACGGCGGCGTCGATCAGCTGGGCGTCGTGGCCGAGCGGGGCGAGCAGCTTCTCGTAGTGCACGCGGGTGTCCGGGTCGAACGGGCCCACGGGGTCGGCCCGGAAGCGCTCGCGTGCGTCGACCAGCAGGTCGAAGCCGCTCAGCCCCTGGAGCATGTCGATCTCCATGTGGTGCGGCACCATCGCTTCGGGCACCACTGAGATGGCGCCGGTTTCCGCGTCGAAGGACAACTGCACCTGGGTGGTGAGCAGCGGGTGCACGATCCGGCTGCCGGCGGTGAGCCAGGTGAGGATGCCGTAGCCCCAGACGAGCTCGATCGTCGCGGAGTCGCGCTTGAGGCGCTGGCGCAGTTCGAACAGGTCCTCGTACAGGGCGCGCGCCTTGAGGGCGAGGCGTGCCTTGGGTGCCCACTCCTGCCACGGGCCGGCCAGGTAATCGGCGAGCGCGTCCCTGAGCTCTTGCTTGTGCTGTTCTGGCGGGGTGGGGAAGAGCTCGTCGAAGTCCGCGGCGAACGCGGGTTCGCGCTCGGGGTCGGCTGCGGCGGCGACGTCGGAGGCCAGGTACGGCGCGATTAGCGCGGGTACCTCAGGCGGCGCCGGTACCTGCGCCTTGGACACCCGGAGCCAGGGTTCCCCGCCCGTCGGCGTGACACCGCAGGCGGGGTGCGCCGGGATGTCACCCGCCCACCAGCGCCGGTCCCGGTACTCCGCGACGTCCTGGACTGGCTGTTCGCGGAGGTTGCGTACCGCCTCCAGGTACTCGACCAGGCGGATCGCGCGAGGGAGCACGGTGGGGTCGGTCTGCGTCATCGGGTGGGTCATCGGGTGCGTCAACTCCAGCAGGACAGTATGTAACCGCCCCGGGTGTCGGAGAGGGGCTCTAGGTGAGCGTACGGGCCGCTGCCGACATTCCTCGTCTGCTGCTAAAGCAGCCAGAACATTCCCTCGGCCGAGGGAAAGTCTTCCGATTATCCCGAACGGATGCGGCTGACTGCGCACCTCGCTATGGCTCTTACTGCAGGGTTGGGCCGGGGACCATTCCAGGAGCCGGCCGGCCGGCACGTCAGCGCGAACTGCGGCGTTGTGCCGCTCCATCCCGGCGACCAGCTTCCTCGTCAAACCGCGTCGGCACCGGGCCGAGCGGGAAGGCCGGGATGTCGGCGGAGTTGATCGCTTGCGCACCAGGTCAGTTTTCCGCGTGGCTGACCGGGAATGGAAACGACCGACAATTAAAGGGGGGCGGCCAAGTCATCAGGGAGTGACATGCCTGCCAAAGCGACCGTGTCCGGCCGGCTGGAGATCGACTTCTCGGTCTACAACCCCTTCGCCATGTCCTTCATCGAGAACCCGTTCCCGGTGCTCGAGCATATGCTCAACGAGTTTCCTGTCGCCTTCCATAAGGACATCAACGCCTGGTTCGTCTCGCCGCACGAACTCGCCGCGGAAGTGCTGCGCAGTCCCCGGTTCAGCACGCGGCTGGCGGACTGGAAGGACGCCCCGCCACCGCGGCCCGCGGATAAATGGACGCTATGGGACAGGCTGCAGGAGATTGCGATGGTCAACGTCGGGCCCGAGCAGCATATGCGGCTGCGGCGGCTGACCGCGCCCGCGTTCTCCCGCCGCGTGATGGACCAGATCGAGGCCAGCATCAGGGAAGCGGTCGTGGGTATCTTCGACGAGATCGAGAACCCGCGGCTGTTCAACGCGGCGGCCGAGATTTCCGTCAAGGTGCCCATCCGCGCGATCGCCCGGATGGTGGGCGTTCCGCCGGAGGCCAGCGAACTGTTCGAGCACGGACTGGGCTGGAACCTCGTGCGCGTGACCAACCCGATGCACGCGGCAGACCGCGACACCCACATCAACGGCACGCTGCCGGGCCTGCAGTACCTGCTCGACACGATCAGCGCGCGCCGCCAGGCCGGCGATCCCGGCGACGACTTCATCGGCACCCTGGTCGCGACCGAGATCGACGGCGAGCGCCTCTCCGACCTGGAGATCCTCTCGGTGATCTCGGCCCTGGTGGCGGCCGGCGCCGACACGGCGGTGGACCTGCATACGCTGGCAATCCAGGCCCTGCTGAAACACCCGGACCAGCGGGCGCTGCTGCGGCAGCGCCCCGAGTTGATGGAGGGCGCGATCCTGGAGATACTGCGCTGCTCGGCGCGCGGGAAGTTCGGCGCCATTCCCCGTTACCCCTTGCAGGACACCGAACTGGGCGGGCAGGTGCTGGAAAAGGGCTCCTTCGTCATGCCGTTCTTCTCAGCGGCCGCGCTGGATCCGGCGAAATGGCCCGAGCCGTACCGCTTCGACATCACCAGAAACCACTCAGGGAACATCATCTTCGGCGCCGGCCCGCACCTGTGCATCGGGCTCAACCTCGTGAAGGCACAGGGCAAGATCACGATCGAGGAGTTCGAGCGGCGGTTCGGTGACACCGCTGAACTCGTCGGCGGCGTGGAATACGACCCGATGCACTTCAACACGCGCCGTATCACCACGCTGATGGTCAGGACCGGCGCGTCGTGACGGGAACTTCCCATGTCGAAGTCAACCGCGACCGGTGCATGGGCACCGGCGCGTGCGCGTACGCTCTTCCCGGCCTGTTCACCGTCGGTGATGACGGCAAAGCCAGGGTCACCGGCACCGTGGACGAAGACGACAAGACCGTCGCGGATGTAGTCAGCGAGTGCCCCACGGCCGCCCTGCGCCTAGTAGGTGAATAACCGCACACGCCGAGGCACGCTGACGCTCGCTCACATGCGGTTACGGGCAGGTGAGTGCCGCCTCGGCTTCGCCTGTCCGGGCCGTCCCTGCGTGTGGATTGGCTGCCTGTTTCCTGATTTGCCGGCGGCGGGTAACCGGTGCCGGGCCGGCGGACACTAACGAGTGTGAGCCGAATTGCCTCGCCGTCTGCTGGAGGATCGCCATGACGACTGTCCGCATCGTTCCCGCGCGCCACATCCGGCCCGCACGCGCCCCGGACGGGA
>JAWWPV010000599.1:0-5984 GCA_033854775.1 Trebonia sp. | reverse complement strand
TCCTCCCCGGGACGCGGGCCACCGTCAGCGACCTGGGCTGGCTGCGCGAGGCCGGCCTCGCCGCGGCCATCGCCGCCCGCGCGGCGCGCGGGGGCGCGGTGCTCGGCATCTGCGGCGGCTACCAGATGCTCGCCCGCTCGATCCGCGATGACGTCGAAAGCCGCGCCGGCACGGTGCCCGGGCTGGCACTGCTGCCGGCCACGGTGACGTTCACGGCCGCCAAGACCCTGGCCCGGCCGTCGGGGTCGGCGCTCGGCGAGCCCGTCACCGGGTACGAGATCCACCACGGGACCGTCACCCCGGACGGCGGCGCCCCCTTCCTCGACGGCTGCCAGGCGGGCCCGGTCCGCGGCACCACCTGGCACGGCATCTTCGAGAACGACGCCTTCCGGCGCGCGTTCCTGCGCGACCTGGCCGCCCGCGCCGGGCGGGACTTCACCCCCGCGCCGGACGTGCGCTTCGCCGCCGTCAGGGAACGCCGCTTCGACGTACTCGCCGACATGATCGACTCGCACCTCGACACCGGTGCCCTCGGCGCCCTCATCGACGGCGGCGTCCCGGCGGGCCTGCCCACGATCACTGTGCGGCTAGGCGAACGCGCATTACAATGACCGTAACGGCATGATCCGTACGCCGTCCGCCGCCGCCGTCAGCGCCCGCGCCGCACGATGGCATCGCCGGTCAAGGTCTCCCGGGGCCCGCGATTATCCGCTGTCCGGTAGGCATGCCCTCTCGTCGGCGGACGCGCGGGGTCTCGCCGGATATGGACGCAGCCATGCCGAAGAAGCAGACTACCGCAGGGAAGAAGGCACGCGCGGCGGCCCGCGGCGGGGAAAAGTACACCACAGCCCTTCGCGGGCAGCTGACACCGGGCACCGGCACCGGTCTTGAGCACCGCGGCTTCCTGAATCACGTGCCTGGTTTCCGGCCCTTCCGCGATACCGACCTGTTCGAGCGGATCGGTGGTCAGCAGACGGTCGACCGGCTGGTTGACCTCCTGTATGAGGGGATCGCCGACGACGATCAGCTGCGTCCGTTGTTCGGGCGCGACGTAACTGGCGGCAAGCCGAGGCAGAAGCTGTTCTTCGCCGAGTGGCTGGGCGGCCCCCGCCGTTACAGCGAGGTGGCCTGGACAGACCTGAAGCACAGCCACGACGGTAAGCCGATCACGCATGCGCTCGCCGGCCGGTGGGTGGGGCACTTTAAACGGGCGCTGGAGGCCACGGTCGCGACTGACAGCGACCGCCGGACGATCTTCGGACAGGTCCGCCCGCTCGCCATGGCCCTGGTCAACCTACCCGCACGGCAGAACGTGGCCTGGTGCGGGATCGGTGCCCGGGCCGTGACCCGGGCAACGGATCTCGCTCGCCGTGGCGATGTCGCCGGGCTTGGCGCGGCGCTGGCGCAGGCACCGGATCTGCTGCGCCTGACGTACGCCGCCGCGATCATGCAGGCGGCGGCGCTGGCGGGCCACGCCGAGATCGTGCGGATGCTACTGGACAACGGCGTCGGGCCGGACCATCCGTTCTATCTTCCGGTGAGGGTCACCGGGCTGGCGTTCGAGCGGGTGATATACGTGACCCCGCTGTGCGCGGCCCGGTTCAAGCGCCGTGCCGCGGCCGAGTCGCTGCTGTTGGCGGCAGGTGCCAGCGAGGACGTCTTCACCGCGGCATTCCTCGGCGACCTCACCTCGCTCGCGCGAATGCTCGCGGCCGATCCCAGCCTTGCCCAGGCGACCGATCCGGCGGTCGACGTCCTCGATATCACACCCGTAGAGCACGCGGTCGCGGGCGGCCAGGCAGGCGCGCTTCAGCTCATCCTCGACCACATCGCACATCCACTTCCCGGCGGCGTGCGAGCGTTGCGCGGCGCCGCCGCGCAGGGCAGCCTGGCGATGGCCGAGCCGCTGCTGGCACACGGCGCGGACGCGACACGGATCGGCGTGGGACGCTGGGTCCTTCACCCCGAGCTCGCTCCGCTGCTTGCCAGCCGGGGCGCGGCGATCGACTCCTCAGGCTCGTGGATCGGTGCCGCCTGCACTGGCAACCAGGGCCGCAAGGACGATCCGGACTACGTCCGCGCGCTGCTGCGCTACGGCGCCCGTGCGACCGATCGCCGCAGCGGCGACTACCTGAAAGGTGCGACCGGCGTCCGGGCACTCAACGCGACGGCTCTGCACTACGCGGCCAGGGCAGGCTTCCTGCGGACCATCGAGGTCCTCCTCGAATCCGGAGCGGACCCAGCCGCCCGCGACAGCCGCGGCCAGACCCCGCTCGACTGGCTGGAGCAAGCGGCACCGTCGGTGCCGCGGGCCGCGGTCCGGCACCTGCTCGCACCGGGACGGGCCGCTTCTCGATCGTGACGGCGGGTGATGACCAGCGCGGCGGTCACGTGGCCGGCTACCTGTCTTCGAGGTCGCCTTCGGTTTCTAGGTAGGCCTGGCGGAGGGCGGCGAGGGTCTGCGGGTCCGGGGTGTCCCATAGCTTGCGGTCGGCGGCTTCCAGGAGCCGTTCGGCGATCCCGTGCAGCGCCCACGGGTTGGACCGGGCGAAGAACTCCCGCATCGACTCGTCGAGGACGTAGGCCTGGGTGAGCCTGTCGTACATCCAGTCCTCGACCACCCCGGCGGTGGCGTCGTAGCCGAACAGGTACTCCACCGTGGCGGCGAGCTCGAAGGCGCCCTTGTAGCCGTGCCGCTTCATCGCGTCGAGCCAGCGCGGGTTGACGACCCGGGCGCGGAAGACGCGGGCGGTCTCTTCCGCCAGGGACCGGGTGCGGACGGTGTTGGGCCTGGTGGAGTCGCCGATGTAGGCGCGCGGGGCACGTCCGGTCAGCGCGCGGACGGTCGCGATCATGCCGCCGTGGTACTGGAAGTAGTCGTCGGAGTCGGCGATGTCGTGCTCAAGGGTGTCGGTGTTGTGCGCGGCCACCGCGATCCGCCGGTACGACGTCTCCATGTCGGCGCGCGCCTCCCGGCCGTCGAGGCCACGGCCGTAGGCGAAGCCGCCCCAGGCCGCGTAGACCTCGGCCAGGTCGGCGTCGTCGCGCCAGTTCCGCGCGTCGATCAGCGGCAGCAGCCCCGCGCCGTACGCGCCGGGCTTGGAGCCGAAGATCCGGGTGGTCGCCCGCCGCTCGTCGCCGTGCACGGCGAGGTCCGCCCGCGCGTGGGCCCGGACGTAATTCTGCTCGTCCGGCTCGTCGAGCCCGGCGACCAGCCGCACGGCGTCGTCCAGCATGGTGACCACGTGCGGGAACGCGTCGCGGAAGAACCCGCTGATCCGGACCGTGACGTCGATGCGCGGCCGGCCGAGCTCGGCCAGCGGGACCGGGTGGAGCCCACTGACGCGGCGGGACGCCTCGTCCCAGGCCGGCCGGACGCCGAGCAGGGCGAGCACCTCCGACACGTCGTCACCGGAGGTCCGCATCGCGGCGGTGCCCCACACCGACAGGCCCACCGACTCCGGGTAGGTCTCGGTGTCGGCCAGGTAGCGCTGGAGCAGCGAGTCGGCCATCGCCTGGCCCGTCTCCCACGCGAGGCGGGACGGTACGGCGCGGGGGTCGACAGAGTAGAAGTTCCGCCCGGTCGGGAGCACGTTCACCAGGCCGCGCAGCGGCGAGCCGCTCGGGCCGGCCGGGACGAACCCGCCGTCGAGCGCGTGCAGCGTCCGGGTGATCTCATCGCGCGTAGCGGCGAGCCGGGGCACTACCTCGGTGGCGGCGAACGTGAGCACGCCGGCTACTGCCCGCGAGTCCGCGCTCGCCCGGGGGGCGTCGGCTCGTGGTCCGGCCGCGCCGTCCGGGCTCGTGCCCAGCGCGTCCGCGACGATGCCAGGGACCGCCGCGGGGTGCCAGCTGGCGTCTTCCATGGCCTGGACGAGTGCCCTGGCCTGGGCCTCCACCGCGTCGGCCGCCTCGCGGTCATCGGAGCGCTCGGCGTAGCCGAGTGCCTCGCGCAGTCCGGGCAGGGCCTGCGCCTGGCCGCCCCACATCTGCCTGGCGCGCAGGATGGCGAGGACCAAGTTCACCCGGTCCGCGCCTTCGGGTGCGGACCCGAGGACGTGCAGCCCGTCGCGGATCTGGGCGTCCTTGATCTGGCACAGCCAGCCGTCGACGTGCAGCAGGAACTCGTCGAACTCCGCGTCGTGCGGGCGCTCGTCAAGGCCCAGGTCGTGATCGAGCCTGGCGGCCTGGATCAGCGTCCAGATCTGGGCG
This sequence comes from Trebonia sp., assembly GCA_033854775.1. GTDB lineage: Bacteria > Actinomycetota > Actinomycetes > Streptosporangiales > Streptosporangiaceae > Trebonia. The sequence continues at coordinate 1,772 of JAWWPV010000599.1, read as the reverse complement.
CGGATCGCTGGCAGCTTGGCCGGGTCGAGCGCGGCGATCTGCGCGTGCTCGTCCATCAGCTGCTCGAGCCGCGCGATGTCGCCGTAGCTTTCCGCGCGTGCCATGGGCGGCACCAGGTGGCCGATCAGGGTGGCGTGGGCGCGGCGCTTGGCCTGCGTGCCCTCGCCGGGGTCGTTGACGAGGAACGGGTAGATGAGCGGGATGTCGCCGATCGCCGCGTCCGCGCCGCAGGCGGCGGACATCCCCGAGGTCTTGCCCGGCAGCCATTCCAGGTTGCCGTGCTTGCCCACATGCACGACGGCGTGCGCGCCGAAGTCCTCGCGCACCCAGTGGTAGGCGGCCAGGTAGTGGTGGCTGGGCGGCAGGTCGGGGTCGTGGTAGATCGCGACCGGGTTCGCGCCGAACCCGCGCGGCGGCTGCACGAGCACCACGACGTTGCCCGCGCGCAGCGCCGCCACGACAATCTCACCGTCCGGGTCCCGGCTGCGGTCGACGAACAGTTCCCCCGGCGGGTCACCCCAGTGCCCGGTGACCGCGTCCCGCAGGCCAGGGTCGAGGGTGGCGAACCAGGCCCGGTAGTCCGCCGCGCGGATCCGGACCGGGTTGCCCTCAAGCTGCTCCTGGGTGAGCCAGTCCTCGTCCTGCCCCCCGGCGGCGATGATCGCGTGGATGAGCGCGTCGCCATCCCGGTCGGCCACGCCGGGCAGCGCGTCACCGCCGATGTCGTAGCCGGCGTCCCGCATCGCGGCGAGCAGCGCGACGACCGAGGCGGGGGTGTCGAGGCCGACCGCGTTGCCGATGCGGGCGTGCTTGGTCGGGTACGCGGACAGCATGAGCGCGACGCGCCGCTTCCCTGCCGGGACATGCCGGAGGACCGCGTGCCTCACGGCGATGCCGGCCACCCGCGCGGTGCGCTCGGGGTCGGGGACATAGCTGGTCAGGCCGTCGGGGCCAACCTCCTTGAAGGAGAACGGGACGGTGATGAGGCGGCCGTCGAATTCGGGGATCGCGATCTGGGTCGCGGCGTCAAGCGGCGTCAGCCCCTCGCCGCTGCCTGCCCACTGGGCGCGGGAGGAGGTCAGGCACAGGCCCTGCAGGATCGGCACGTCCAGGCTGGCGAGCGCGCCCACGTCCCATTCCTCGTCGGAGCCGCCGGCGCCGGCCGTCGCGGGGATGAGGCCGCCGGCGGCAAGGACGGTCACGACGATCGCGTCGGCGGCGCCCAGCGCGTCAATCAGCGCCGGCTCGGCGGTCCGCAGCGACGAGCAGAACACCGGGAGCGGCTGGCCGCCTGCCTCCGCCACCGCGTCGGCGAGCGCGTGCACGAAGCCGGTGTTCCCCGCGACGTGATGGGCGCGGTAGTACAGGATGGCGACGACCGGGCGGGGCCCCGGCGTCTCCGCGGGCGCCGAACCCGCCGGGCGGTCGAGCACTCCCCAGAGGGGCATCGGGGCCGGGGGGTCGAAGCCCTCCCCGGTCAGGGTGATCGCGTCCGACAGGAACCGGGCGAGTTGCCGGAGGTTCTCCGGGCCGCCGTGCGCCAGGTACGCGTGCGCCTCGGCGACGATCCCCGTCGTTACCGTCGACAGCTCCATGAGCTCGGCGTCCGGCGCCTGCTCGCCGCCGAGCACGACGGCAGGCACGCCGGAGGCCAGCACGGCGCCGAGCCCGTCCTCCCAGGCCTGCCGCCCGCCGAGGATGCGGACGACGACGATGTCCGCGCCGTCGAGCAGCGCTGGCACGCCCCCGGCCGAGAGACGGGCGGGGTTGCC
>JAWWPV010000598.1:0-5298 GCA_033854775.1 Trebonia sp. | reverse complement strand
GGCTGGGCGGCGGGCGGCGCGCAGGGGTGGGGCTACCGCGACGTCTTGCCGTACTTCGTCCGGTCGGAAGACAACGAGCGCGGCGCGGACGATTACCACGGCGCGGGAGGGCCGCTGCACGTCTCAGACTCCCGGGCCAACAGCCGGGTGGCGGATGCTTTCGTCGAGGCGGGGGTGGAGGCCGGTTATGAGTACAACACCGACTTCAACGGGGCCGTTCAGCTGGGCGTGGGCCGGTACCAGCTGACCCAGCACCGGGGAATGCGCTGGAGCACGGCGGACGCCTTCCTGCGGCCAGCACTGGACCGGGGGAACCTGATCGTAATCACCGGTGCCGTGGCGCGTCGCGTGGTCTTCGACGCTGAGCGCGCAATCGGCGTCGAGGTCGCCCTGGGCGGGCCGAGCGGGCTGACGACCATGCTTCGCGCGGACCGCGAAGTGATCACGTCCGCGGGTTCCTACGGGTCGCCTCACCTGCTGTTGCTTTCAGGCGTCGGTCCGGCTGCCGACCTGGGTTCCCTGAGCATCCCCGTCGTCCAGGACCTTCCCGTGGGGGAGGGGCTGCAGGACCACCTGCTGTCCGCGGTGAACTACCTCAGCGACGAGGAATCGCTGATCGCCGCGATGAGCCAGGTCAACCTCACCGCGCTAGAGGACGAGGGGACAGGCCCACTAACCTCCAACATCGACGAGACCGGCGGTTTCATCGAGACCCGTACCGGCTTGGCCGGCCCCGATATCGAATTTCACTGCGGCCCCGTTCTCTTCTTCGACGAGGGACTTGGGGTTCCGCAGGTGCACGGGACGGTGATCGCCGTAAGCACGCTGAGCCCGGAAAGCCGTGGCAAGGTAAGTCTCCGCTCGTCGGCGCCGGACGCCGCACCGCGTATCCGGCACAATTACCTTCAGTCGGAGGGGGACCGGCGGAGCATGATCGCCGGCCTGCGCGCGGCTATGGAAATCGGTACCCGGCCTGCGATGCGCAAGGTGACCACGGGGGCGTTCGATGTCCCGGCTTCCGACAGTGACGCGGATCTCCTCGCGCACGCCCGGACGATCATGATCGCCGAGAAGGCGGCCGACCTTATTAGCGCGGCCCGCTGAGGGTCTCCCGATTACCTCGGTGACCACCGCGATCTGGATGCGCTGGTCATCGGGCTCGGCCTGGCCAGGGAGATCGGACACTCGGTTCCCTCCGCCAACACGCACGCGACCGTGCTGGCCATCGCCGAGCGGGCCGCCGCCCTCATCGCCGCCTGACCTCGGACAGTCACTTACGGGGCCACGTCAGGCCCGCCATCGTTCGGATGAATAGAAAGGGGTTATTTCCGAAATGACTGACGTAAAGGTTCCGGACGGGCTTCCTGAAACAGGATGGCCAGTGGCGCGTCTCCTGCGTAGCGGACAACGGCCGCAGCGGCCCCCGGCCGCAAAACTGGGAGGCGACGTGAGCGCGGGCCGCGCCTCCTGAGCCGCTAACGGCGGCGGCGCAAGTTCTTGTCGGCGAGCGCTGGGATGGTGACGTAGTTGTCGGCTGGGTTGATCTCGGCTCCGGGGGCGACGATCTCGTCGATCTTGTCGAGGATGTCGTCGTCGAGGCGGGTGTCGGCTCCGGCGAGGGCGGCCTGGAGGTGGTCCGCGGTCCTGGGGCCGGTGAGGACCGAGGTGACGGCTGGGTGGGCGAGGACGAACGCGGTGGCCAGGTGGGCCAGGGGGAGCCCGGCGTCGGCGGCGACCTTGGTGAGCTGCTCGACGGCGGTGAGCTTGGCGCGGTTGGCGGGGACGGACAGGTCGAAGTCCTTGGCGCCCGCGCCGCTGGCGCGGTGGCCGCTGGCGGGGTCGGCGCGGCCGGAGAGCCAGCCGCTGCTGAGCGGGCCGTAGGTGAGGACTCCCATGCCGTATCGCCGGGCGGTGGGGAGCACGGCGGCCTCGATGGTGCGGGTGAGGATGGAGTAGCGGGGCTGCTCGGTGCGGAACCGCTGGTGCCCGCCGCGCTCGGCCGCCCACTGGGCCTCGACGATGAGCTCGGCCGGGAACGTGGAGGTCCCGATGGCCCTGACCTTCCCGGCGCGGACGAGGTCGGACAGGGCCGACAGGGTCTCATCGATGTCGGTGTCCGGGTCGGGGCGGTGCATCTGGTACAGGTCGATGTAGTCCGTCTGGAGCCGGCGCAGGCTGTCTTCCACGGCCCGGGTGACGTAGCGGCGGGAGCCGCCCGAGTGGTTGGGGCCGGCGCCCGTGGGCAGGGCGAACTTGGTCGCCAGCACGACGTCGTCGCGGCGGCCTTCCAGGGCCTTGCCGACGATCTCCTCGGACTCGCCCGCGGAGTAGACGTCGGCGCTGTCGACGAGGTTGATGCCGCCGTCGAGCGCGGCGCGGATGATGCGGACCGCGTCGGCGTGGTCAGCGTTGCCGTAGGTGCCGAGCATCATGGTGCCAAGTGCCATCCGGCTGACGGTGATGCCCGTCGCGCCGAGGGTCTGGTATTCCACTGCTGTGTCTCCCCTTCGTTCCGGCGGTGCTAAACTACCGATTTACTGGAATGAGGCTCTCACTAATATGAGAGTATCACTCCGCTTCTTCCTTGAAAGTGGGGGTGGTCTGTGTGGCTGTGGCGGACCTGCTGGCCCAGCGGCGGCCGCACCGGGCGGACGCGGCGCGCAACTTCGACGCGATCCTCGCGGCCGGGAGGAAGGCGTTCGCCGCCGGCGGGGCTGACGTCTCGCTGGAGGACGTCGCCTTCCAGGCCGGGGTCGGAGTCGCCACCCTGTACCGGAACTTCCCGTCGCGGGAGGACCTGGCCGAGGCCGTCTACGTCACGGAAGTGGACGAGCTGTGCCGTTACGGTGACCGGCTTACCCGCGGTGAGCCGTGGGCTGCGCTGGTTTCCTGGCTGCGGCGCTTCGTCGCCTACCTGGGGACGAAGCGGATCCTGCTGGACGCGCTTGACCGGGAGTCCGGGGCGTTCCGCGCCTGCCGGGATGCCCTGTATGCCACGGGGGAACCGCTGCTGACCCGGGCGCAGGACGCGGGCCGGGCCCGCGCCGAGGTGACGATCGACGATGTGCTTCGGTACTTTCTCGGCGTCACCGGCGCTCCCGTTAGCTCCAGGCGGCAGCGAGAGCGCCTCTTCGCGATGGCGGTCCACGGGCTTGAGGCGTGACCGGCGCAGGGAGCCGCTGCTCATTGGCGCGGCCTTTTTCTGTGGTTGGTGGTGCCCTTCCTGGGTTCCATAGGCTGCTGAATCTGGAAGAAGACTATCACATTACTGGATAGATAATATCATTTAATAAACCGGCTTGTGCTGGTACGGGTGGCTGGATGGCGCTGCTTGCTTGCCTACCTGGTCGGGCCGATGGAGAGCAGGCGCATTTCTCTGGCGTGCTTTACCGCTGAGGAACGATCTTGAGCCTGAAGCTTGGCGTAGATGTTGCGGATGTGGGTGTTAACGGTGTTCAGCGAGACCGATAGCTCCCTGGCGATCTCCGGCCGGGAGAGGTTCGTCGGGAGGTACCGCAGTACCCGCAGCTCGCTTGGGCTGAGTTGCTCAATCTCTACCCGCGAAGGCTCATTGCTCGGTGCTATGGATGATCCGCGGATGACCTCGACGATGTCGGTAACCAGCGCCGCATGAGCTGTCTCATGCCGCGGCATGGCTTCGAGCAACTTAAGTGAGCCTGTTATCGCGAATGGCAGGACAAGCCGGTCCGCCTCCGACAGGGCCAGTGCGCTCTCGGTCGCCGCGGTCGCAGCGCGCTGATCGCCGAGTTCGCGGTGCGCGAGCGCCGCCAGCAGGTTCGCCTCAACGACGGTCACGTAACCGATGGCTGGAGCTGTGCCGTTCTGGACATCTTGCACACCAGCGAGAGCGGCGGCCGGGTTGCCCTCGGCGAGGCAGATGGCCGCCCGGGCATTACCGATCTCGCCCGAGCTTGCCAGGCCGTCGTCCAGTGCTGCCAGCGACGCCCGGGCCGCGCTGAGCTGCCCGAGCCGAGCTTGGGTGGCCAGCCGCCAGCTGGTCAGCTGCCTCGCCAGCGCGTGTGAGCCTGCTAGCTGCGCCTGCAGGTCTTCGGCCGCGCAGTATTCCGCGAGCGCCTGCTGGCGCAGCTGGCGGCCAGCGAACAGCATGCCGGTGCCCATGTGCAGCAACAGCCCGATGAGGGGCCCGGTGTCTTCCTCCAGAGCACGGGCGGCGCGCCGCAGCCAGCGATCGGCCTCGTCGAATTCACCGGCCCAGATGAGAGCGCCCGCGAGGTTCACGAGCGCCGGCGCGATTACCGGCTCCGCGCCCCAGCCGTGTTGCTCGGCGAGGGCTATCGCCTCTCGGCACCGCCGCCGCGTAGTTGCGAACGGCTCGATCTTCGACGCGAAGGCGAGCTCAGCCAGGCAGGCCACTTCGAGGTAAGGACGTCCGATCCTCCGCGCAAGATCGGCGCCCTCTTGCAGGTGCCGCTCGCTGTCCTGGTTTCCCAGCGACCACGCTTCGACGGTTCCGAGGTTCATGAGCGCCACCGCGCGCAGGTCGCTGTCGAGCGCGATGTCCTCGTCAGTCTGCCCGGTTATCGGCGAGGCAAGGAACCCGACCTGCTCGACTACCCCCGTGAGGTGGCCGCGCTTGCGCGCCAGCGACAGTCTCAGCGCCGCGGTCGCCACTTCGAGGCGGTGCTGGCGGTCTACCGGAGTTGCCGCGATCGAGGTTTCGGCCACTGCCAGGTAGGCGGCGGCCTCGTCCAGGCGTCCCCGGGCAAGTTCGTTGGTTGCCCGCGCGAGAGGCATGTCCGGGCCCTCCGTGACGGCACCTGGCGGGAAGGCTCGTAGCAGCGTCTGGATCGTCTGGGCGTGTCCGTCAAGCGTCAGGCTGAACGAGTGGTCGGCGAGCAGCCGCGCCGCGTCGGACCAGTCACCCGCTGCCTGAGTATGCCGGATGGCGTCGACGATCTCGCCGTGCTCGCTAAGCCATTCGGCGGCCCGCCGGTGCAGGACCGGCAGTTGTTCTGGCAGCCTCCGGCGCAGCTCCAGCCGGAGCAAGTCAGCGAAGAGGTGGTGATACCGGAACCAGGGTCGGGCCGGGTCGAGCGATACGACAAACGCGTTGGCGTCTTCGAGGTCGAGCAGGATCCCTTCGGAGCCAGGCTGACCAGTCAGCAGATCCGCCAGCTCGCCGTTGACGCGGTCAAGCAGGGAGGTACGCAGAAGCAGCTGCTGGACCTCGGCCGGCTGGCGTTCCAGCATCTCGGCGAGCAGGTACTCGGCAACGGTCCGGCTGCTGCCGGAGAACTCCGCGACAAATCGCTCGGG
>JAWWPV010000597.1:0-7470 GCA_033854775.1 Trebonia sp. | reverse complement strand
TGGGGACGCGCTCGTAGTCGGGGACTTGCGCCGAGACCGCCGGGGCGGGCGGCTCGAACGCCGGGATCTCCTCCGGGCGGACCGGGGCGACAAGCGCGGTGCCCACGACCGACGGGTCGATGACGAGGGCGACCATCTTGCTCTCCGTCGCGGCCCGCGGCCTGTCCCCGGTGACGGCCTGGCCGGGGCTCGGGGCCGACTCGACAACGTTCGGCGCGAGCATCTGGTCCTCGGGCAGCGCCATCAGCGTCTCCGGCAGGACCTGGTGGTCGTAGACGAGCTCGTAGCTGATCTCGTCGCCGACGCTCACGCCGTCAGTTCGCGACCTGGACGTGGTGCTGGTGTGGCTCGTTTCCTCGGTCGTCGACCAGGACTTGGTGTTCGAGTCGCTCTCGTGCCTGGCGGTGAACCAGGTATTCGTCTTCACGATGTCGGTCCGGGGCTTGCCGCCTGAGCCACGGGAACCACCGGAACCGCCCCAGCCGGAGCCGGCCCGTCCGCGCGGGCGCGGGTCGGCCTTGTCCGGCCGGCCGGCTGTGCCAGGGGCCTGGCCGGCGCCCTCGCGACCGGACGGCTCGTCACGGCGCTGGTCACCACGGGACTGCTCTGGCTGCGGGCGGTGGTCCTCGACGTGCACGTTGACCTGCTGCTCGTGGCGCGGGACCTCCGCCTCTGAGTGCGCCTGGCCGGTCGTGGTCCCTGTCGTGTGGGTGGTCGCCTCGCCCTCGGTGCGCCCCGTGGTGTGGGTGACGGAATCGCTCGCGGTGCGGGTCCGTGCCCGGCTGACGCTGTGCCGGTGGGCGAACCGCCCGGCGACGAACCGCCGCTCAAGGCCGATGTGCTCGGCGGCGCGCAGCGCCTCCGGCCTTGTCGCCAGCCGCATGAACGCGGTCTGCCTGGTGTCCAGGTGCCTCGCGGACTCCTCGGTCAGCCGGGAGAAGGTCCTGACGAGCGGGACGTCGTAGCGCTCGCACACGGCGGTGAGTCGTCCCAGGTGCCTGGTCGACTGCTCGTCCGCGCCCGCCAGGATGACCGCGGGCCGGATACCGCCGTCGTCGGCCGTGCTGACGGCGCGGGTGACCCACTGGACGATGAGCGCGGCGGTCAGGTCAGCCGCCACGTCGCGCGGCCCTTCGGCGAGCGACACGCAGGTGAGCCTGGCCGGCTCGCGAGGGTCCGTGCCGGTGCCGAGCGCCGTGAGCGGCTCGACGACGGCCGCGAGCCTGACCAGGTTCCCCGTGACCTGCTGCCTGAACCCGTCGCCGAAGAGCGCGCCGAGGCTCGCCCGCTCGCCCTCGGTCAGCGCGGCGCCCGCGGGCACCGAGCCATGTGGGGCCGGCGCGTCGCCGAGAAGCTCGGCCAGCGCCGCGTGCAGCCGCCCCATGGAGACGCCTTCGCCGAGCACGGCGACGATCTTCTTGAGGATCATCAGGTCCGTCGCGCGCCCGGCCGCGGTCGCGCCCGCGTCGTCGGCGTGCACCACCTCGACGATCAGGGACGCGATCTGCTCACCGCGCAGCCCGGCGAGCAGCGGCGTCTCGCCCAGGTCCGCGGGAAGCTCGTAGTCCTGGAAGGAGATGCCCGCCCGCGCGGCGGCGGTGAGCAGCCCGTCGGCCACCCGGTCCTGGGTCAGGTCGAGGACGATCACCGCCCGCTGCTCGAGCAGCTCCCAGCCGAGCCCGGTCACCATGTTCTGCCGCCCTGGCCCGGTCCCGCCGAAGACGTCGAGCCGGCTGATGTCCTCGTGGGCGGCCACCTGAAGCCACCTCGGCGCGGTCGCGATCCGCTCCGCCTCGGACTCGGCCCACCGGGCCTTGCCCTGCTCGTACTCGGCGAGCTCGGCCGCGTGCCGCCCGGCCTGCCGCTCGGTCTCTGCCCGGAGCCCGGCCGCCGCCCGCCGCCGGTTCAGGCCGAGCAGCACGACGGGCAGCCAGCAGCAGAGCGCGAGCCCGGCCGCGACGCCCCACCCCCAGGTGATGCGCGCGACCGCCGAGAGGAGGCCGAAGAGCACGAACGCGAACAGCCCGACGGCGATCAGCAGCCGGCTCCACAGTCCCCTGGCCCGCAGCGCGGCCTGGAGGTCCGCCACTTTCGCTGGATCGGGAGCGGGTTCGGCCGGCGTGGGTCGCTCGAAGTCGCGCGGGCGCAGCCCAGGTTCATTGGGAATCCAGCCCAGGTGCAGACCCATAAGTGGAGATTAAAGCGCGAACGGTCGCGCATCAATTCGATGTGTGCCAAATCGGTTCAAACCGCCTTGTCTAGCCCGCCTGCCGGCCGAACCACGCCATGATCAGCGCGCCGGGGCCCCGCACCGAAGGGACGTTCACGCAGCCGGGCCAGCCGGTCATGGTCGCAGTCGTGGTGAAAGTGCCGGGGTCGGACGCGGACGTGGCGCCCATGGCAGGCTCGCCGTCGCTCAGCGTCCACACGGCCATGCCCACGCCGGCCTGCTGAAGGTAGGCGAGGTACCCGGGCACGACGGTGGGTGCGTCGGTCCAGCAGGGGCCGCTGTCGCCGTTCGCGGCCCAGGCGCCCGTGTACTGGGAGCGGGTCGCCCACTCGCCGTCATTCACGGAAAGCTCATGGTCCTTGACGAGGTCGCCGAACTGCGCGTCCCAGTTCGCCTGCGTGCGGGGAACGCCGAGCACGGTCGGGTGGTGGAACGAGTAGCTGACGTCCGGCACCCCGTTCAGCAGGAACAAGCCAGGATCCGCGGTCGCCTTGAGTGCCGCCGCGTCCTGGACCTCGGCGATGGCGCTCGCCTGCGCGGCGGCCCCCGCCGACGTCCCGGCCGGCGTCCCCTCGGGCGGCAGCAGGCCCGCGAGCCCGTCGTTGCCAGGCGGCTCCGCCCACAGCATGTTCGTCGCGTACCCGTCGGCGCGGAGCATTTCCGCCAGCTGCTGGTGCCCCAGGTAGGCGGCGCCCTGGTACAGGCCGCCGTCCTTCCAGAGCGTCATGTACTGCTGGACGCTCGTCCCCGCCAGCGGGCGCGGCTCGTTGAACACGTCGAGGATGACGCTGCCGTCGTCCCCGTAGTAGGGCTGGAGTATCAGCCAGAACTTGAGGGTCTCCAGCGTCGGCAGCGGCTCGTTCAGCGTGAGCCGGTCGCCGCTTGGCTCTGTCTGCGCGTTGAGCACCACGACGAGGCCCCTGGCCTGCGCGTAGCTGACCGCGGCGCGGATCAGGTTCAGGTAGCTGTGGTCGCCGACGGCCTCGCGCTCGACAAGGTCGTCCTGCTCGACCTGCAGCCGGACGATGTTCCCGTGCCACGCGCCCGCGATGGCGTCGATCTGGGCTTTCGTTTCCGAGAGCACGCTGGAGTAGGCGTGGGCGCCGTCAAGGTACGGCTTGGTGTACTGGAGCGTGCTGAGCGTGAATCCGCGCGGCACGAACACCTGGCCGGCCGACGTCACCATGTTCGCGTGATCGACGTGCAGGTCCGGCGGGGCGCCCGGCGTGACCAGCGGAGAGCCGCCGCCGGACGGGACGGCGGTCCAGTCCTGTGACTGCCGGCCGGCGGCCACGTCCCAGAGCCGCACGGGGTTGCCGTCGCGCTGCGCGTCGCGGTAGTTGTCCATCGCCGCGTCCGCGTGCTTGTTCACGACCTGGTTGTCGTACGGGTTGACCGTCCAGTAGCTGCCGAGGTAGGACCGCGAGCAGTCCACCATCACGAGGCGGGTACCGTCCGCGGTTGCGGCGTAACCGTCTGCGGCCGATCCGGTCCCGAGGCAGTAGCCGTTGGCGTTACGGATGGTCCCGTCAGGCTCGGCCTGCCACTCCTGCTCGCGGTTGCCCAGGCACCTCCAGAGCCGGACGGGCTGGCCGTCGCGCCCGACGCCGCCCGTGTCGTCGAGGCACATCCCGTATCCGGTCCTGATCGGCGAGAACCCGGCAGGCGGCCTCGCCCAGGCGGCGGCGCGAACGACGACTGGCGTCTGCGGCCCGGCGGGTCCGAACCCGGCCGTCATGGCCACGGCGACCCCCCACAACGCGATCTTCCCCCAGGTCACGACGGGGAGTATAGCGTCTGATCACGCAGTGTAACCGGATCTCAGCTCCGAGTCGGGGATCCAGTTGCCGTGGAAGCCGATCGGGACCCGGTGCGGGATGTGGATCGTCGCCACCGGGCCCGCGGCCAGGTCCTGGGCGTGCAGGATGACGACGTCCGCGGTGCGCGTGGTCATGTCGCTGACGTAGGTCATCAGCCAGCCGTCGTCTTCCGCCGAGTCCGGGGTGCGCGGCACGAACACGGCCTCCATGCCGAACCGGCCGGGCCCGTAGGAGAACATCTCCTTAGCCCCGGCGTCGAAGTCCCGCTTGATCAGCGTGGCGACGCCCTGGTCGCGGCTGCTGAAGTAGCCGTACCTGAACTTGTCGCCGGTGATCCTGTCGTCCATCCGCGGCATCTCCTGCGGCTGGTCGTCGAGGATCTCGACCTTGGTCTTGCCGGTCGCCGGGTCGATGAGGAAGAGGTTCAGCGTGCCTGGCCTCTCACCGGGCCCGGTGTGATCGGTGACGAACAGCTGGTCGTAGCTCGCGCCGACCAGCGCCACCCGGCCGTCCGGCATGTCGTAGGCGCCGAGGATGTGGAACACGGCCCAGCGCTCCACCTCCACGGAGATCGGCTCGCCGCCGACGCCGTCGCGCGGGATCAGCACCCAGCGGGTCGGGTACTCGAAGTCCCAGAGGAACGGGAAGTCGTAGCCTGCCTTGAGCAGCTCGTCCGAGTAGGCGACAGGCCCGTCGAGGAAGACCGCGTACCGCTGGGTAAGCGCGCAGTCGTGTACCACCGGGCGGCCGCGGGTCGGCACGTCGACGGTGCGGCGGACCGTGCCCTTGGCGTCGATCACCTGGTAGCTGACGTGATTCCAGCCGTGGTAGTAGCTCATGCCGTGCAGTTCGCCCGAGCGCGGGTCGCGGTGGGGGTGGCCGGTCCAGGAGCCGTTCAGCGACCCGCCGAAGTCGGACTTGGCCAGGCAGTCGAGCTCATACGACAGCTCGACGGGGAGCACGCCGGCCTCGGCGAACGCCCAGGTCTTGCCCGCCTGCGCGAAGATGTGAGTGTTGACGATGTTGTCGGCGACGTACTGGGCGCCGCCGCCGAGCTGCCGCGGGCCAGGCAGCGGGTCAACTCCCTGGGACCTGGCCACCTCGTCGTCGCGGACGAAGCGGCTCCGGTACCACTCGGCCTTGCCGTCGCGGATGCGGACCCCGTGCACCATGCCGTTGCCGGTGAACCAGTTGTAGGTCACCGGGTTCTGCGGGTCGATCGGGTTCGGGCCGACGCGGAGCAGGCGGCCGTCTTCGAGCTCGCGCGGTATCGTCCCGGTGACCTTGAGGTCGTAGGCGGTCACCTCCTCGTCAACGGGCGCGAACGGCCCCTGGAGCCAGCTGTTGACGAAACCCTCCGGCGCCTCGGGCGCCGCCGCCTTCGTGCCTCCGGCGGTACGGGCCATCGGGGTCTGGGGTGTCCCCAGGGGGCGCTGTGTCCCCCCGGGTGGTGACAGCGCATCGGCCATGAGATCTCCCTAATCCGATAATCCGGTGTGGCGCTCGGCTAATCCGGTGTGGCGCTCGACGAAGCGGGCGAGCGGGACGCCGAGTGCCGCCTCGTCGACGCCGAGGCTGCCGACGGCCGACATGTGGTTGTGGCCGTCCATCCAGACGAGGTTCGGCACGGTACCGTGCCTGGCCAGCCACGCGGCCACCACCTCGGCGATCGCCGTCTGGAACCGTTCCGGGTCTCGTTCCGCGACCGCGAACAGCAGCGGAACGTGCGACTCGACCAGGCAGGGCAGCGACGCCTGCACCGGGTCAGGGACGCCGTAGTAAGGGTGCGGCGGCGCGCCTTGCGCGGCGGGCCGCGCGGTGTAGATGCCCGAGATCAGCGCGACGCCGCGCACGCCCGCCAGGTCGCCGCCGTGGCCCGCCGCGAAGTCGGCGACGTGCGTCGCGCCCGCGGAGTTGCCCGCGACGATGATCCGGTCCGGGTCGCCGCCGTAGGCGGCGATGTTGCCACGGACCCAGTCGACCGCGGCGGCCACGTCTTCCGCGCCCGCGGGCCACTTGACCTCAGGCGCGTACCGGTAGGTGATGTTCACGCCGACCCAGCCGTGCCTGACGGCCCACGCGCCCACCATGTCGTAGGTCGGGGTGCCCGGATGATGCTTGTCGCCCGCCACGAAGCCGCCGCCGTGCACGAACACGAAGACCGGGGCCCCGTGGTCATCGGTACCGCCGCCCGACGGCTCGCCGGCGGCGTGCACGTCGAGGCGGTGCCGCGGGTGCTCGCCGTACCGGAGGTCACGGACGATCCGCGGCGCCGTGTAGCCCAGCTTCTCGTGGAACGGCGTGAGCAGCGCCCACGAAGCCTGCGCGAGTTCCGGGGTGATCGCTGAGTCAAGCGCGCGGAGCCGCGCTATTACGTCCTGTGGCAGTTGCTCGACCATGATCCCGAGCCTAAATCCGGGACGACCGCGCTTCAATCAGGTGAATGACCACGCATCCGACAGGGAAGTTGTGCGATGGCTAAGGTAACCAGCCGTTCGCTGAAAATTAGCTGAACTTCGAGGCAGCGAATCCGGCGCGGCGCACGTCTTATTTATGTGCAAACTCAACCGATTGCGCAAGGCGCCGCCGAAGAGGCGGTTACCGGGCTCTACCACGCGCACGCGCTGCGTCTCACCCGGCTCGCCTACGTGATGCTCGGCGATCACGGGCTGGCCGAGGACATCGTGCAGGATGCCTTCGCCGGGCTGCACCGGCGCCGGGGACGGCTGTCTGACCCGTCGAGGGCGGTCTTCTACCTGCGCACCTCGGTACTCGACGGCTGCCGGACCGTGCTGCGGCGCTCGTCGGCCGCCCGGGCGCTGACGCTGGTGGACATCTGGGAAGGCCCGATGACCGTCGTGGCCTCCGCCGAGGCGGCGGCGCTCAGCGCCGAGGAGCGGCGCGCGCTGATGTCCGCCATCCGGCGGCTGCCCGCCAGGCAGCGGGAGGCGCTCGTGCTGCGGTGCTACCTGGACGAGCCAGAGGCGGAGATCGCCAGGCTCATGAAGATCCGGCCGGGCACCGTCCGGTCCACCATGTACCGTGCGCTCGCGGCGCTCGGCCGACTGCTTGAGGAGACGCCGTGAACACCGACCGCGGAGCGGCTTCGCAATTCGGGCTTGAGGCGCGGGCGCGGGCGGCGGTCCTCGCCACCGCCGATGAGATCCGCGCGGAAGACGTGCCGGCTGCGCCGGCCTGGCGGCCGGATGACTCGCCGGTGCGCGTGACGGGGCGGGAGCAGTTCGCGGCGCTCGTCGCGATCGCCAAGGCCGGGTTCGCGAAGGCGGCTCGGCTCGCGCGCGGGTAGCGGTCACGGTGGACGACGCGGCGACCGGGGCGGCACTGCTCAACGACCTGATCGCCGGGGCGACCTGGGCCGGTGGTTGTGGCAGCGAGCCGGCTATAGGCGGCCCGCTGCCA
>JAWWPV010000596.1:0-7357 GCA_033854775.1 Trebonia sp. | reverse complement strand
GCCCTCCCCCGCGGCCCTGGTGGTCGTCCCGCCTGGCGCCAGCTGCCACCGGGCCAGGGGGTCGGCGTTGGCGGCGGCGCGCTCCGCCGCCACCGCGTTCTCCGCGTCGCGGAATTCCGCCTGGATGTCCGCGCCGAGGCCATCGGTCAGCGGCCGGACGCGGGCCAGTTCGCTGGTTGCCGCGTCCAGGGGCGCGGCGACGGCGGCCCAGACGGCCTCCACAGCCGAGGTCACCTTGGTCACCTCGGTGAACGCGCGGCGCATCGCGCCGACGGCGGCGACGAGCGTGACCGGCGGGCGCGCGGGTGCCGCCAGGTCCCTGCGGGCGAGCGGCACGGGGGCGTCCGGCAGCTGCACGCAGCCCCCGGTTAGCAGCGCGTCGAGCTCGGGGAGGTCCTTGCGCGCGGGGCGCTTGCTGCCGCTGCCGAGGTCGGCGATCCGGTCGACGACGGCCGAGTACGCCAGGAAGGTCTCCCACAGGGTCGCGAGGGCGGCGGACGCCGCCGCCCAGCGGTCCCGCGTCTGCCCGGTGAGCGTGGCGCCCTCGAGAACCTGCTTGGCGAAGCTGCCGTCAAGCTCGAGGAGGTTCGCCTGGACGGCGTCCCGTTCCGCGAGCACCGCGGCCACCCGCTGCGCCGCAGTCTCCTCGGGCGTCACCACGGGACCCCCGCACCGGCCGCCGGAGGCGCCACCATTGAACCTGACATCCCGTCCCTGCTCCTGGCCCGCAGCGATGCCCGATGAACAGCCGTCCCAGCCGCGGGCAGCGCAGGCGCGCACCGCGGCGAGAGTTCCTTTTTACCTTAGTGCGTGCGCGTTTTGAGCGGACCGCCCAGATAAGCGGCGCCGCGGCACAAGGCTGGGCCAAAAGTTCACCTGGAGCGCCTTCCCGGCCAGAGCGGGAACGGCGCCCCTGGCGGGGAACCATGATCCCGTTCGGGATAAATCACGGCGTCGGCCACCGACTCGGCGGAGGCGAGGTGACCGCGTCAGCCCTGGTTTTGAAGATTCTTATCCCGGGTGCGGCTTTCTCACCCGGGCCCATGACAGGGGGCCGGCCTGGGCGCCTGTCAGTTTCCCGCGCTCAGTTTCCCGAGCTGAACGCGGCGTCGAAGGCCGCCGCGGGCGGCTCGAAGTCGAACCGGCGCAGGAACGCCAGTGCCTCAGGCGCTCCCTGGAGCCGGTCCATGCCCGCGTCTTCCCATTCAACCGAGATCGGGCCGGCGTACCCGATCGAGTTGAGCATGCGGAACACGTCCTCCCACGGCACGTTGCCGCGGCCGGCGGACACGAAGTCCCACCCGCGGCGCGGGTCGCCCCACGGCAGGTGCGAGCCGAGCCGCCCGTTCCGGCCGTCGAGCCGCTTGCGGGCCTCCTTGCAGTCCACGTGGTAGATCCTGTCCCGGAATTCCCCGAGGAAGGCGACCGGGTCGAGGTCCTGCCACACGAAGTGGCTCGGGTCGAAGTTAAGCCCGAAGGCAGCACGGTGATCCACCGCTTCCATGGCGCGGTGCGCCGTCCAGAAGTCGTACGCGATCTCGCTCGGGTGCACCTCGTGCGCGAACCGCACGCCCTCGGCGTCGAACACGTCGAGTATCGGGTTCCAGCGCTGCGCGAAGTCCGCGTAGCCGCGCTCGATCATGGCCGGGGGCACCGGGGGGAACATGGCGACCGTGTGCCAGATCGACGAGCCGGTGAAGCCGATGACGGTCGGCACGCCGAAGGCGGCCGCAGCCCGTGCCGTGTCTTTAATCTCGGCGGCAGCCCGCTGACGCACCCCCTCAGGCTCTCCGTCGCCCCAGATGCGCGCGGGCAGGATGCCCTGGTGCCGTTCGTCGATCGGGTGGTCGCAGACCGCCTGGCCGACGAGGTGCGCCGAGATCGCCCAGCACTTCAGGCCGTACTTTTCCAGCAGCGCGTGCCTTCCGGCCAGGTAGCCGTCCTCACGCAGCGCCCGGTCGACCTCGAAGTGGTCTCCCCAGCAGGCGATCTCTAGTCCGTCGTATCCCCACGAGCCCGCCAGCCGGCAGACTTCCTCAAACGGCAGGTCCGCCCACTGCCCGGTGAAAAGGGTGAAAGGCCGCGCCATCAGTACCTCACGCTCTCCCATGAGTTGCCGGACGCGGCGCTGCGCGCGACCGCGTCGAGTACCCGCTGCACCGCTAGTCCGTCGCCGAACGACGGCAGCGGCGGTTTGCCGTCCGCGATCGCCGTGAGCAGGTCCATCGCCTGGTGCGTGAACGTGTGTTCCCAGCCGAGCGTATGCCCGGGCGGCCACCAGGCGGACAGGTAGGGATGGCTGCCCTCCGTGACGAGGATCCGGCGGAACCCGTTGTCTGTGCTGTCACCGGCCGCGTCGAAGAACTCAAGCTCGTTGAGCCGCTCAAGGTCGAACGCGAGGCTGCCGGCGGACCCGTTCAGCTCGACGCGCAGCCCGTTCTTGCGCCCGGTGGCGTACCGGGTGGCCTCGAAGGAGGCCAGCGCGCCAGAGGCGAGCTTCCCGGCGAAGACCACCGCGTCGTCCACGGTCACCGTGCCCGTGGTCCTGTTTTCACCCACGGGGCCTGCACCCGCGGGGCCGTCCGCGAGGGGCCGCTCGCGGACGAAGGTCGCGCTGATCGCGCCGACCCCGGTGATGTCGTCGCCGGTCAGGTAGCGGGCCAGGTCGACGATGTGCGCGCCGAGGTCGCCGAGTGCGCCTGACCCGGCCCGCTCGGCCCGCATGCGCCAGGTCATCGGCGCGTCCGGGTCGGCCAGCCAGTCCTGGAGGTAGACGGCGCGGAAGTGGCGCAGCGTGCCGATACGGCCCTGTTCCACAAGCCGCCTGGCCAGGGCGAGCGCGGGGACGCGGCGGTAGTTGAAGCCGACCATGGCCCGCGCGCCGCGCGGGTAGGCGGCGTCGGCGGCCGCCTTCATCGCCTCGGCTTCCGCCAGGGTGTTGGCGAGCGGCTTCTCGCACAGCACGTGCTTGCCCGCCGCCAGGGCGGCGATCGCGATCGGCGCGTGCAGGTCGCCGGGCGCGGCGATGTCGATCAGCTGGACGTCATCGCGGGCGATCAGCGCCCGCCAGTCCGTCTCGGCCACGGCCCAGCCGAGGCGGCCGGCCGCCGCCTCGGCCGCCGCCCTGTCACGGCCGCAGATGGCCGCGAGCCGCGGCCGCAGCGGGACGTCGAACACCCGGCCCACCGTGTTCCAGGCCAGCGAGTGGGCCCTGCCCATGAACGCGTAGCCGACCATGCCGACGCCGATCTCAGGGCGCTGCGACATGGGGGTCCCATCCGGGGTCGAGCGCCGCCGGCGCCTCGAAGCGGCTCTCCACCGGCTCGAACGCGGCGCTGACGGCGGAGCGCTCGATGGCGGTCATCATCTCAAGCACGTGCAGCGCCATCTCGCCGGAGGCGCGGTGCCCGGCGCCGGCGCGGATGGTGCGGACCATGTCCACCACGCCGGTCCCGCGCCCGGCGGCCGCGCCCTCGGCGGGGATCACGGTCCAGTCGGCGTCGTCGGCCCGGCGGATGCGAATGTCACCGTCGAAGCGGTTCGGGTCGGGGACGGCCAGCGTGGCCTCGGTGCCGGTGATCTCGACGAAGCCCGAGCGGGACAGCGGCGAGTCCCAGCTGAACAGCAGCGACGCGGCCTGGCCGCCGACGTACTCGGCGAGCGCCGCGACGTAGGTGGGCACGGCGACGTCGAACGCGGTGCCCGCGCGCGGCCCGGAGCCGATGACGCGCGACTCGGCTGGCCTGCGCCCGACGGCGGCGACTCGCCGCACCGGGCCGAACAGGGTCGCGAGCACGGACAGGTAGTAGGGCCCGAGGTCGAACAGCGGGCCCGCGCCCGGCGCGAACAGGAACTCAGGGTCCGGGTGCCACGACTGCGGGCCCGGTCCCTGCAGCAAGGTAAGCGCGGTAAGCGGCGTCCCGATGGCCCCGGAGTCGATGAGCCTCCTGGCGGTCTGGAGGCCGGCGCCGAGCACGGTGTCCGGCGCGCAGCCGACGCGGACCCCGGCCGCTTCCGCCTGGCTGAGCAGCGCGCGCCCGGCGGCGACGTCGAGCGTCAGCGGCTTCTCGCTCCACACGTGCTTGCCCGCCGCGATGGCGGCCGCGGTCACCTCGGCGTGCGAGACGGGCACGGTCAGGTTCACGATCAGCTGGACGCCGGGATGGCCGAGCGCGTCTTCCGCGCTGCCCCATTCCGGCACGCCGTAGGTCGCGGCCTGCGCCTTGGCGCGGGTCGCGTCGATGTCGGCGCAGATCACGACCTTCACGTCGGGGAACGCGGTCAGGTTCGCCAGGTACTGCTTGCTGATGTTGCCGCAGCCGATGACCCCGACGCCGAACGGCCGGCCGGCGCTCTTCGAGGGGACGGGGCCCTTCGAGGAGACCGGGCTCATCGGGCCTGCACCGCGGTCGCGAGCCCGCGGCTGGTGAGCCAGGTGAGGCTGTCACGAACGGCGGTGAGCACGTCGGTGGCGCAGCGGTCGAGCTCGACCACGTGCCACTCCGCGGACGGGCAGGCGGCGAGGATCTCCGCGACCGGCATCCGGCCGCTGCCGACCGCGGTCATCGGGTCGTCCTTGGTTACGGGGCCGTCCTTCACGTGCAGGTAGCGGACCCGGTCGCCGAGCCTGCCGAGCAGGGTGGGCACATCTTGCCCGCCGACCGCCGCCCAGTAGGTGTCGACCTCAAGCAGCACGCCCGGGTCAAGCGCGTCCGCGAGCGCCTCGAGCCCGGTCCGCCCGCCGACCGTGGCCAGCTCGAAGGCGTGGTTGTGGTAGCCGAGCCGCAGTCCACGGCCCGCCGCCCTGGCGGCGGCCTCGTTGAGGTCGCGGGCCAGCGCCCTGATCGCGCCGGCGTCGGCGAAGCGCTCCGGCGGGGCCCACGGCACGATCACCGTGTCCGCGCCGACGGTCCTTGCGCCGTCGAGCAGCGCGTCGGCGTCCTCGCCAAGCACCCGCGCGTGCACGGCGCACACGGCGAGCCCGGCCTCGTCGAGGTCGGCGCGGAGCGCCTCGGGGTCCGTCTGCACGTCGTACGGCTCGGCCGCGCCGTACCCGAAGTCCCTGACGGCCTTGAGCACGGCCTTACGCCCGGACGTGAGCTGGTCCCTGACGGTGTAGAGCTGGAGGGCCAGCGGATTGCTCGTCAACTCGTCGCAACCTTTCCGTTCGGGTGATCACCTCAACGCACGCTAAAGATCACTTAGAACCCTGTCAATGGGCAGCGGGTGAGCTCATGGCCGGACTCCGCGGGCGCGACGTGACTGCCGCGGCCCGCGGTCACTATGCGCCTTATCCGGAACGGGTTCGGCTGGCTCGCGTCCCGTCCATGGCACCACGGGTCGCGGCCGGCGACCGGGCCCGGCCTTACGTCGCGCGGGACGCGGGGACGGCGTCGGGGCGCGGCGGGAACGGGATGATGACGACCGTGATGTTGTCGAGGCCGCCGGAGTCGAGCGCGAACTTCGCCAGGTCGGCGGCGGCGTCGAGCGGGCGGGTCAGCGCGGCGGGCATCGCCATGGCGGCCAGCTCCGCGGCCTCGGGGCGGTAGTTCCACAGCCCGTCGGAACACAGCAGCAGCACGCCGGGCCCGGTCGGGGCGAACTGCTCGATGTGCGGCTGCGGCTCGGGCAGGTCCGCGCCGAGCCAGCGGGTGATCACGTGTGCCTGCGGTGAGGCCATCGCCTCTTCCATGGTCGCGAGTCCGGCCGCGACGATCTCCTCGGCGAGCGAGTCATCCCTGGTCACCCGCCTGGAGCCGCCGGTGATGTCAATGGTGTCGTTGGGTTCTGCCGGGGCCGGCGTGTTCCCCGCGAGCCAGTAGACGCGGCTGTCGCCCAGCCAGCAGACCGTGACCTGGCGCTGGCTGACGATCGCCGACACGTACGTCGAGGCGGGTGCCCCGTCCGGGCCCGCCAGGTCGGTCAGCGACAGTCCCGCGGCCCTGACCGCCGTCCGGGAGACGGCCTCGGGGTCATCGCCGCGCTCCGCGCCCTCGGCGAGCAGGGTGATCCCCGCGTTCACCGCATTCCACGACGCCTCGTCGGGACGCGGCGCCGAGGACACGCCATCGCAGACAATCGCGACCGCGACCGGCCCCGCGTCGGTGTCCGCGACCGCGAAATGCATCGCGTCCTCGTTCCGTGAATGCCGCAGCCCGCGGTCGCTGACCCCAGCCACCTGGCCGAGATCCTCCTCCATGTGGTCCCTGTCCGCCACGACCCGCCGGCCGCAGGACGGGCAGTGCCCGTCCTCACCCGCGAAAACGGGGTCAGCGGAGTCAGTTGAACACGCCGTGCACATTCTCGCCCCCGGCGAATCATCCCGTGACGTGCTCATGGCCGAATCCCCGCTCCTGTCCGCCTGGCGACATTCCGCTCGCCAGGACATTAGCCTATGTCCGCCAGGGTCAGGACGCCATTTTTTCCTTTTTCAAAGGGCTTTCTTCGCTCGGCGAACGGTTGTCTCCCGGGGGGCGCCCCCCGTACCCCCCGATGTCCGCGCGGGGCGCGAACAGGAGCTCTGTCGTGACTCAGAAACAGGAGTTCCGTGGTGACCCGGGCAGAAGCTCCGCGGTGACTCAGGGTTTGGCTTACGGGTACGGGAGGCTGATCGCGTCGCCGATGCGGTGGACGCGCAGCGCGTTGGTCTTGCCCGGGCTGCCGGGCGGGCTGCCCGCCACGATGACGATCTTGTCGCCGATGGCGCAGCGGTTGAGGCTGACCAGGGCCGAGTCGACCGCGTGCACCATCTCGTCGGTGTGCCGCACCTCAGGGGCGATGAACGTCTCGACGCCCCAGGTGAGGGCGAGCTGGCTCCTGATGGCCGGGTCGGTGGTGAACGCGAGCAGCGGGATCGGGGAGCGGTACCTGGCGAGGCGGCGCGCCGTCTCGCCGGTCATCGTGAACGCGACCAGGGCCTTGGCCCCGATGATCGCGCCGACCTCGGCGGCGGCGCGCGCGATGGCACCGCCGGTGGTGGTGGGCATCCGTGACAGGTGGTGCTCGGCGCGCAGCGAGGACTCCTCGGCCGCGGCGACGATCCTGCTCATGGTGGCGACCGTCTCGATCGGGTAGGCGCCGACGCTGGTCTCGGCGGAGAGCATCACCGCGTCCGCGCCTGCGGCGACCGCGCCGGCCACGTCGGAGACCTCGGCGCGCGTCGGGCGCGGCGAGCTGATCATCGACTCGAGCATCTGGGTCGCCACGATGACCGGGCGGGCCCGCTCCCTGGCCAGCTTGATCGCGCGCGTCTGGATGGCGGGGACCTGCTCGAGCGGCAGCTCGACGCCCAGGTCGCCGCGGGCGACCATGATGCCGTCGAAGGCGTCCACGATGTCCGGCAGGACGTTGACCGCCT
>JAWWPV010000595.1:0-2844 GCA_033854775.1 Trebonia sp. | reverse complement strand
GCGCGATTACGGGCCGTTAGGGATAAGCATCCGCTCGTCGACGCCCTCTTGGTGTGGAGGAAGGCAGAACGGATCGCCACCACCTACGGCTACGCCTGGCTCGACGAGCACCTGGGACCAGACGGGCGGCTGCGCGGCAGCTGGACCGCGAGCGACGGGGCGGCCGGGCGCATGACCGCGTCCAGCGGGCTGCACAACATGCCAGCCGTGCTCCGCCAGGCGGTGCTCGCCGAGGACGGGCACCTGTTCGTCCGCGCCGACCTGGGGCAGATCGAGCCCCGCGTGCTCGCCGCCGTCTCCGGCGACGCCGCGCTCGCCGCGGCCACCGCCGCCGACGACATGTACCTGCCGGTGGCGGCCCAGCTCGGCGTCGACCGGCCGACCGCCAAGGTCGCGATGATCGCGGCCATGTACGGGCAGACCACCGGCCACGGCGGCGTGGCCGGCCGGGGAATGCGGGCCGCCTACCCTGTCGCGATGGGCTACCTCGACGCCGCTGACCGCTCCGCCAGGGCCGGACGAGACCTGCGCACCTACGGCGGGCGGCTGCTCCGGATGTCGGGCAGCTCCGCCGACCCCCCGGCAAGCCAGGCCGCGCGCGGCCGGTACGGGCGCAACGCGGTCGTGCAGGGCGCGGCGGCCGAGCTGTTCAAGATGTGGGCCGTCACGGTCCGGGCCAGGACCGAGCCGCTCGCCGCCAGGATCGTGCTCTGCCTGCACGACGAGCTCCTTGTGCACGCGCCCGCCGAGCAGGCGGAGCGGACGGCGGCGCTGCTCGCCGCCTGCCTGACCGAGGCCACCAGGCGCTGGGCGCCGGACGGCAGGGTCCGTTTCATCGCCGAGATCACTACCGCCCGCAGCTGGGCCGATGCGAAATTCTGAGACTACGGCAGGCGCTAGTCACCTAGCGCGTCGCGGCACGTCGCATCACGGCTACTCAGCGGTGTGCGCGGCCACCGGCCGACGAGCGCGGAGGCCGCGCGGACTGATAGCGTGGCCAGAGAAAACTTGGGACGGGAGGGGGCCTGACGTTGCCGCGGTATCGCAGAGTGGTGGTCAAGCTCAGCGGTGAGGCCCTATCCGGGACCGCCGGAACCGGCGTCGATCCCGCGAGCCTCGCTCGGGTCGCCGACGAGGTGCTGTCCGTGCACAACCTCGGTGTCCAGGTCGCGGTCGTCGTCGGCGGCGGCAACTACTTCCGCGGCCGGATGGCCGAGGGGTGGGGGATCAGCCGGGCGGAGGCGGACAACATCGGCATGCTCGGCACGGTGATGAACGCGCTCATGCTGCGGGGCGCGCTCACCGCGCGGACCGAAGCGGAGATCCGGGTGATGACCGCGGTGCCGATGAACAGCATCGCCGAGCCGTTCATTCAGCTCCGGGCAATGCATCACCTGGACCGCGGCTTCGTCGTCGTGCTGGCCGGCGGCATCGGCCAGCCGTACGTGACCACCGACTACCCGGCCGTGCAGCGGGCGCTTGAGCTGGAAGCCGACGCGCTGCTCGTCGCCAAGCACGGGGTGGACGGCGTGTACGACTCCGACCCCAAGCACAATCCGGACGCGGTCCGGTTCACCAGCCTCACGTACGAGGAAGCCCTGGCGGCCGACATCCGGATCATGGACACCAGCGCGTTCGTGCTCGCCAACGAGCAGTCGCTCACCATGCACGTCTTCGACGTCGGCGCGGTCGGTGTCATGAAGTCCATCTGCGAAGGCGGCGAAGACGGCACGCGGATCACCGCGAAGTAACTAGTTCTCCAGCTTGCGCCAGACCGGGCGGGGGATCAGCTTCATCACCGTCGCCAGGCCGGCCAGCGGGGCAGGCACCCACACCACGGACTTGTTACCACCACGGCCCTGGCCGCGGAGCGCGCTCGCGACCGCCGCGCCGACGCCCTGCGGTGTCGTCGCCAGCGGAGCGGGCTTCATCCCCTGGGTCATCCGGCCGGTCACGAACCCCGGCCGGACGAGCAGCACCCGGACGCCGGTGCCATGCAGGGAATCGGCGTAGCCGCGGGCGAAGGCGTCGAGGCCGGCCTTCGTCGCCCCGTAAACCGAGTTGAACTTGCGCGGCCTGACCGCCGCGATCGACGAGAGGACCACGATCGTGCCGCTCCCGCGGCGGCGCATCGCCTCGCCGAACGCGAGCAGTGCCGTGACGTGCCCGGTGAGGTTGGTCTCGATCATCGTCGCGGCCAGCCGCACGTCCCGCTCGGCCCGCTCCTGCGGGATCAGGATGCCGGTCGCGGCGATGACCAGGTCGGGCACACCCCCGGCGCAGATCTCCTCGGCGAACGCCTGGAGGGTCCCGGTCTCCATCGCGTCATAGCGGGCGACCGTGACCGGGCGGTTCAGTGACTTCCCCGCCGCCTCCAGCCGCTGCGGGTCGCGGCCGGCCAGGATGACCTCCGCGTCGGGTCCGAGTCGCAACGCGGAGAGGATCGCCAGGCCGATCTCACTCGTCCCGCCGAGCAATAGGACGCGGGAGAGTCGGCCGCTTACGTTCGGGCTGGTCATTGTGTTTTTTCCTTTACGCGACGTAGAGGCCGACGCAGAACAAGACCAGCCACGCCGCCTCGCAGCACAGCATGACCGCGTCCCGCGTGATCAGGTCTTCCACCGGGCGGACGGTGCGGCGCGCGGCGAGCACGCCGAACCGGATGAGCGCCGCGGTCAGCGGCAGCGCCGACGCCAGGTGCCACGGCCGGGCGTCGCTGTTCTCGCCGAGTGCCCACATCAGGTAAGTCGCGAGCACGCCTGCCCCGATGACCACCTGGGCGATGCGCAGCATGTCCGGCCGGTACCAGCGCATCGCCGGGCGGTGCTTGACCGCGTCGGCGCC
>JAWWPV010000594.1:0-18188 GCA_033854775.1 Trebonia sp. | reverse complement strand
CGGCGAATGGAGCACCGCTTCGGCCTGAACCGCACCATCCGTCGTAGTCCTAACACGTTGCGCGATCACCTCTACATCAGCGGCCCGGACGACGAAGTGGAGGCGCCGCCGTACTCGGCGGAGCTCGATTTCGAACTCGAACTGGGCATGGTCGTCGGGCGAACGGCTCGTGGTGTGGACGAGGCAGAGGCCGAGTCGTGCATCTTCGGCTTCACGATTTTCAACGACTGGACGGCTCGGGATCGCCAGGTGCGCAACCACAAGATGGGTGCCGGGCTGAACGAGGACGCCAAGGACTTCGACGGCTCGAACGGACTGGGTCCATGCATCGTGACGGCTGACGAGATCGTCGATCCGAACGCTCTCGAGGGATGGGTCCGCGTCGAGGGCGAGGAGTGGTCTCGAGGGAGCACGTCCGACCCGAACTTCACGTGGGAGCACGTAGTTGCCGACCTCAGTCAGGCCCGCAGCATTTTCGCCGGCGAGGTCTGGGGCTCGGGAACGATCCGAAGCGGATCGGCCTTCGAGCAGGGCCGCCGGCTTCCGGCCGACTGCATTGTCGAGCTGGAGATCGAACATATCGGCATCCTGCGCAATAGGGCCATCACTCCGCAGCGGTAGCGTTCGTCACCCGCCGATCGCATCGCGCACCTGCCGACGCGAGATCTTCCCGCTCGGGGTGCGCGGGAGCGACTGCGCCCACTCGATGCGTCGCGGACACTTGTACCGCGCGAGCTCTGCCCGGCAGGCCGCGATGACGTCGCCGGCCTCGATCGTGGCATCAGGGGTGCGGACGACCACCGCGGTGACCGCCTGGCCCCAACGGCGATCAGCGGTTCCGAGAACGCAGACCTCGCCGACGCCGGGGATCCGTGCGATGACGCGTTCCAGCTCGGCGGGCGCGACCTTCTCCCCGCCGGAGTTGATCACGTCGTCCACCCGGTCAACTAGGTAGACGTAGCCGCCGACGATCCGTCCGAGATCGCCGGTGCACAGCCAGCCGTCGCGGTAGAGGCGCTCGGTGGCTTCGGGCCGGTGCAGGTACCCGGTGCAGTTCTGGTCGCTGCGTGTCCGGACCTCGCCCAGGACACCGTCGGCGACCGGTCGATCGTTGTCGAGGTCGAAGACGGCTACGGCGATACCCGGCAACGCGCGGCCAACCGAGGCGAGGTACGGCGAGCCGCCGCCATGATCCTCCGGCCCGAGGGCTGTGATCGTGCCACCGGACTCCGATAGGCCGTATCCCTGAGCAAGTTCGGCGAGCGGGGCCGCCGCCCGTAGCCGTTCGATCAGCTCGGGCGTGATCGATGCGGCACCGTAGGTGACCATGCGAAGCGAGTTGAGTGCCGTCGGCGCGGGCTGGTCCAGCAGCAACTGGATAAGGGTCGGCACCATGAGCGTCAGGGTTGCGCCGTGCTCTCGAATGGCTTGCGTGATTCGCACGGGCTGTGGATCCGGCACGAGCAACGCGCAGGCGCCGTGCGTGAGCGCGATGCCGACCCAGCCCCAACCCGCGATGTGGAAGACCGGCGACACGATCAACGCGACGTCGCCAGGCCGCATCGACCACGGCACCTCGCGCGTGAGGTAGGCATCGAGTTGCGCCGCGGACAGTGCCACACCCTTCGCGGCTCCAGTCGTGCCGGAGGTGTAGGACAGGGCAACGATGGCCGTGTCGGGGTCCGGCACGCCGGGCGGGTCATCAGCCCCCGCGGTGACGCCGTGTCCGCCCTCCTGCGCCCAGGTCAGCAGTTGAGCCGGGTTATCCGCCGCGACCACCACCACCGATCCGGCGGGACGGCCGCCGAGCAGGTCCGTGAACTCTTCCTGGACGACGACGACCCGCGGCGCACAGTCGGTCAGCACCACATCCAGCTCGCAGCACGTCAAGCGCCAGTTGAGGCTGACGAAGACCGCACCGTGACGCGAGGCCGCGGTCATGAGGACCGGGTGGATGACGCTGTTGCGTCCGAGGTAGGCCACGACATCGCCCCGGCGCACGCCGTGAGCGCCGAACCCAGCAGCGATCGCGTCCGCGAGGCGGTCCAGCTCGGCGTACGTGATAACCGTGCCGCCCGATATCGCAGCCCGGGCGTGGGGGTGCCGGCGGGCCCACCGGGCAACGCGTGCCCCGAGAGGCTCGGCCACTCCCCATCACCTCGCGATCCGTCCGACTCGGTTCCGGCGACCTGCGGCTCAGATCTAGTCAGACCATTATGTGATGACCGTACAATGAACCGTGCTCCTCTCCAGCATCGGCCCCGGCGACTGGCCGACGATCGGCGCCCGCTCCTCGCCCGACGCTGCTGCGCTGAGAACGCCCGCGGCGGAGATCGTCACCTATGCCGACCTCGAGTCGCGGACATCGCGCCTGGCCGACAGCCTGCGCAAGCGGGGGTTCGAGAAGGGCGATCGCGTCGCGATCCTGAACACCGACAGCGTCGAGTACGTGGTGCTGGTCCTCGCGGCGATGAAGCTCGGTGTCATCGTGGCGCCGTTGAACTTCAGGCTGGCGCCGTCGGAACTGGCGGCCCTGGTCAGGGTGATTGACCCGGCCGTGATCGCCCTGGGAGCGCGGTACGAACCGATGCTGGACGCTCTGCGCGAGTCGGCTCCATCGTGCCGGCTCACCGTCTGTCTCGATGGCTGGTTGTCCGGCGGGGTATCGCTCGGGGATCTGATCGCCGAGTCCGACATGTCGACGATGGCCGCCGCCACCGCCGACAGCGATGTCCTCAGCTGGTTGCTGACCAGCGGGACGACGGGGACTCCCCGCATCGTGGCCCAGTCGCAGCGAATGATCAAGGCGGACATCGTCAAGGGCGCGGTCGAACACGGATTCCGTCCGGACGAGTGCCTGTATTCCGGCAGCCCGCTCTTCCACGTCGCCGGGATGGGCTGGCTCTTGTATGCGATAGCGCGCAGCGCGTGCTACCTGCTCATCCCGCAGTTCGACGTCGACGCCGTGCTGGCGAACCTTAAGTCCGGGCTGCTTACGCGGTGCATGCTCATCTCCAGCATGGCGATCGCTCTGGTCGAGCATCCGGATGCCGGCGGCGAGTACCCTGCGTTGCGCGGAATAGCGTACGGAGGCGCCGCGACGCCACCGTCGGTAGTCCGCAGGCTGCACGAGACCTTTCGCTGCGATCTGTACAACACCTTCGGCGCTGGCACCGAATGCGGTGGCCAGACCGTGTTGCGCCCGGAGGACCACCGCCGGGCGCTGGCCGGTGCCGATCACCTGCTCGCGTCCATCGGGCGGCCGATGTACGGCGTCGACCTCGAGCTGCGGGGCGCGGACGGCCGGCCCGTCGCAGCTGGTGACATAGGCGAGATCTGCACGCGGAGCGACAGCGTCATGGACGGCTACGTCGGCCACCCCGATCTCACGGCCGAGCGCGTCTGCGACGGCTGGATCCGCGGGGGCGACATGGCCCGGCGCGATGCCGAGGGCTACCTCTATCTCGCTGGCCGCAAGGACGACATGATCCTGCGCGGCGGCGAGAACATCTACCCGGTCGAAGTTGAGAACGCGTTGTGCGAGCACCCGGCGGTGTCCGAGGCGGTCGTGGTGGGACTCCCGGACGAGTTCTGGGGGCAAATCGTCGCGGCCGCAGTGCTCCCGGTGCGGGGGGCTCAGGTCGGGCAGTCCGAGCTGCTCGCGTTCGCTGGCCGACGCCTGGCGCACTACAAGCTCCCGTCGCGCCTCACCGTGCTGGACGAGTTCCCGCGCAACGCGACCGGCAAGGCGCAGCGATCGGAGATCCGCGACACCTTTCTCTGATCCATTCGGCTGGGTCGGCGACCTGCTCGGCTGAGTGGGCGGCCGTCAGTCCGTGAGGCCGCGGTCGCCTAGCCAGGTCGTGATCTTATCTACGGCATCGTTGAGCATCAGGCGTTGCTCGGGCCCGTTGTAGTAGTGCGTCGCACCGCGCACCTCGTAGCATTCCTTGTCCGCGGTGTTGCCGATGGCCTCGTAGAGGCGCCTCGTGTGGCTCGGCGTGCAGGCGTTATCCGCGGTGTTGCCGATGACCAGGGTGGGCACCGCGATGTCGCGGCCGCACTTCTCGCCATCGGCGCGAGCGTCGTCGTAACTCCACTGCGAGAGCCAGCTGCGCAGCGTGCTGAACCGAGCCAGGCCGACCGGGCCCATGTTCACGACCTGCGGATCGCCCAGGTAGCACGTGCCGGGTTCGCGATCGTTCGGGTCGATGGTCGGATCGAGCCAACGGGGATCGGCCATGGTTCCGTGCACGACGAAGCCGCGCTCGTCCAGCGGCCGGCCAGATGCTTTCAGCGCGTCCAGCTCGTCCCGCACCCATCGAGTGATCCGGCGGTTCCGTTCGATCTGGGCCGCACGGTAGCGCGCCAAGAACTCCGGTGTGTACGGCGGCTGGTTCGGGTTCTCCGGGTCGTAAATGTCGAGCTCCGGATCGCGCCTGGTGGGATCGCTCTCGTCGAGGATGGACGGATCCATCCACTCGGTGAGCGTGCCGTGCCGGCTGACGTGCGCCGCCAGCAGCAGCAAGGCATCGGCGGGTGGCATCCGCTCGCGGGTTAGGTCCGGCGGATCGCCGGCCGGCGACGAGGTGACAGTCGGATGTTGCGCCTGCTGCTGGTAGAACACGGACAGCGAGCCACCGCCACTCCAGCCGGCGAGGACGATGCGCTCGTATCCAAGCCGCTCGCGCGCGTCGTGGATCGCCGCGCCGAGATCCTGAGCAACCTTCTCCATGATCAAGGCGTAGTCGGCGCCGCGATACCTGCTGTTCGCGTAGATGACGTGGTGCCCGGCACGGGCCAGCGCATTGGTCATGGGCAGGTAGGCACCACCGCCGATCGGGTGCATGAACAGGATCGCGGTCTTCGACGGGCGGTCGGCGGGACGCAGGAGGTAGCTCTC
Organism: Trebonia sp.; assembly: GCA_033854775.1. Taxonomy (GTDB): domain Bacteria; phylum Actinomycetota; class Actinomycetes; order Streptosporangiales; family Streptosporangiaceae; genus Trebonia. The sequence goes on along the minus strand of JAWWPV010000594.1, from coordinate 13,285 downwards.
CAGCGCCACCTGCTCCCCTACCCCACCGTAGGTATCGCGGAAAGCGGACTTGTCCTCGAACATGACGAGGTACGGAATGCGCTGATAGCGCGGCCCGGGCGGCGTCACGGAATCGTCTCCGGGTCGATGTCGAAGCGGAAGTACGCCTTGGCCGCATCGGTGGGAACGAGTCGCCTACGCGAGTCGATGTTGATGACCTGCCACTCAACCCGGGTATGTTCCTCGTGCAGCCGGCGCGCGCGCTGCCGGGCGCGCTCGGGCGCGCCGTGATGGATCCCCTGCGGCGCGTGGGACAGCAGACCGAGCGGCATCTGTACGCCGAACGTGTGCCCACCGTGGTAAAAAGCCACTTCGTCGAAGTCGACATTGCGGTGATACCAGGGCGTTCGCTCGGTGCCGGGCCTGCCCTCGGTCGGGCGCGGCAGGAAGTTGATCAGGAACAGGTCCGTGGTGTTCATGACGACCGACGCCGACGGTGGCAGGTGAACGGTGTCGGAGGTCATCACGTTGTACTCGTCGATGTTCACCCGGAACGGGAAGTTGTCACCCCTCCACCCCTCCGCGTCGCACGGATCGTGGTCGTACTCGATCCACGAGTGCTCACCGCTGTGCGCCAGGCGAACCTCGTAGCGTTCACGGCCGTCTCCGGACAGCACCTCGGCCTCGGGCACGAAGACCATCGTCGAGTCGAACGGCCAGTGCCGGCCCAGCGCTCTGGACGAGGGCACCTGCAGTTCTGTGTAGGACTCGACCAGCAGCAGGTGATTTTCCCCGCCCTCGGGGGCGTGCCGGTACGTCGTCGACTTCGGCAGGTAGATGTAGTCGCCCGGCCGGTACGGGATCGTGCCGAATTCGGTGTAGAACCGGCCGGTGCCGAGATGGGCGAAGTACACCTCGTCGCAGTCGATGTTCCGCGCGTAGAACGGCATCGGCTGCGATCGGCGTGACACCGAGATCCGGGCGTCGGCGTTGCTGAACAGGAGCAACGGCTCCCCGGCGGCGTCGCTCAGATCGGACGGCTTGAGGTCGTAGGTTGGCACGTGGACGTCCCGGATAGGGCCGCGAGCACGGAAGGCGGTCGGGTCGCTGCGACGATAGAACTGCGCCTGCCGTCCGATGAAGCCGTTGCGGCCCATCTCGTCGTCCTTCAACTCGCCGACATCGGCGTGGATTCGTTCCGGCGTTGTGCCCCGCCGCAACTGGACGAACGACTCCATTGCAGTTCCCCTCGACCGTTGATCTCCTTGCCCGCGTGGTGTAACTGACTCTATATTCAGATTCAGTCGAGTAGCAACCCCGCCGCTGTCAGGAGCCCGCCGTTGATCACTCACACGGTCCACGTCATCACCAAGCCTTCCGAGCACGAGCGATTCGTCGCCGCGGTCCGAGCGCTGCGCGACGCGTCCGTTCACGAGGAGGGCAACATCGAGTACTCGCTCTGGACGCCCCTGGACGGCGGCAACGAGGTTCTCGTGGTGGAGCGCTGGCGTGATCAGGCTGCTGTCGAGTCGCACCACAAGGCCGAGCACATGAGCACGTTCCGCGGTGCGGTGAAGGGCGCCGTCGCCGCCCCGCCGCGTTCAACGAAGGCAGAGGACGATTCCCAGGCCTGATCAGCCGCCGAGCGTGAATGGAGGGATCTGTGCCTGAATACTTGAAGCGGGCCGCAGCACCGTTGTCGACGGCGGCTGGAGACCCAGACGTGGCCAAGGTCGTCAGCGAGGTCATCGCCGACGTCCGCGAACGCGGTGACGTCGCTGTTCGACAGTATTCGGAGAAGTTCGACCGGTGGTCTCCGCCGGACTTTCGCCTCTCACCGGACGAGATCGAGCGGATCGTCGACCAGGTCGACCCCCGCGTGCTCGACGACATCCGCACTGTGCAGCGCAATGTTCGCGACTTCGCCGGGCACCAGCGGGACTCCTTGACCGACTTCGAGGTCGAAGCCCAGCCGGGTGTCTTCCTCGGCCAGCGCAGCATCCCGGTCGGCTCGGTCGGGGCCTACGTACCCGGAGGCCGCTACCCGCTGGTGGCCTCGGCCCACATGACGGTCGCGACCGCCACCGTCGCCGGCGTCGAGAACATCATCGCCTGCACGCCGCCCATCCGGGGGGAGATACCGGCGACGACGGTCGCGGCCATGCACCTCGCCGGGGCGACTGACATCCTGCTGCTCGGCGGCGTGCAGGCCATCGCCGCGCTCGCGGTCGGGACCGAGACCATCGCGAAGGTCGATCTCATCGCCGGCCCGGGCAACGCGTACGTTGCCGAGGCCAAGCGCCAGTTGTTCGGTGAAATCGGTATCGACCTGCTGGCCGGTCCGACCGAGATCCTCATCATCGCCGACGAACACGCCGACCCGTTCGTCGTCGCCGTCGACCTGATCAGTCAGGCCGAACACGGGCCCGACTCCCCGGCTGTCCTGATCACCACGTCAGGCGGGGTTGCGCGGCGAGCGCAGGAACACGTCGAGGCGCTGCTTCCTGGCCTGCCGACCCGCGGCTTCGCTGAGCCGGCCTGGCGTGATCACGGCCAGATCATCGTGGTCGACACGATGACCGAGGCTTACGAACTCGCCGACGACTTCGCGTTCGAGCATGTCGAAGTGTTGACCGAACACCCCCGCGAGGCCCTCGAGGCGATGAGGAACTACGGCGCCCTGTTCCTGGGCGAAGGCACCTGCGTCTCGTACGGCGACAAGGTCATCGGCACGAACCACACGTTGCCGACACGGCGCGCTGCGCGATACACCGGCGGCCTGTGGGTGGGCAAGTACCTGAAGACCGTCACTTACCAGGAGGTCGTAGATCCGGCGGCGAGCGCGGCGCTGGGCGAACTGTGCGGTCGCGCGAGCCGAGTGGAACAGTTCGAGGGACACGCACGCTCGGGGGACGTGCGATCAGCCAAGTTCGGCGACGCCAATCCTGGATGGATCGATCATGGAATGTTCGCGGACCGCCGGTAGCCGTTCGATCGCGTCGCGCCGGGTTCCTGAATCTGAATCCGGTATCCTGTGCAGGTGCCGCCCACTAGTCAGCAGCTCATGACGCGCGCAGGCGAGACGCTGCGCCGCGATGACTTTGCAGTGCTCCGCCCGCTCCAGACGCGCTGGGCGGACATGGACACCTATTCGCATGTCAACAATGCTGTCCATTACGAGCTGATGGACACCGCGGTCAACGGCTGGTTGGTCGAGGCGACCGGCACCGACATCCGCGGGCTCGCCGCCGTCGGCTGGGTCGTCGAAACGTCCTGCCGGTATCTTGCACCGCTCCAGTTCCCCACCGTCGTCGACGTCGGCATCGCGCTCGAACGGCTCGGGCGCACGAGCGTCGCCTATCGCCTGGCCCTGTTCGGCGACGATCTGGGTCCAGTCGCCGTCGCGCGCTTCGTACACGTGTACGTGGACCGGAACGACCACAAGCCCGCACCAGTACCGGAGGTGGTTCGGCGTGCCCTCGAGACGCTCGGTCACGATCCGGCCAAAAACGACTGAGCGTGCCTCGTTGCGGGCGCGATCTCCGCTCGTCTGATTCAACCCTCTCTGACAGGCAGGACTGGATATGCCGACAACTCCTCGCGGCGAGCGGACCAGGGAAGCATTTCTCGACGCCGCCAAGCAGGTTTTCGCCGAGAAAGGCTACTTCAACGCGAAGATCACGGACATCAGTGCCGCGGCCGGCCGGTCCCCGGGGTCGTTCTACAATTACTACGACAACAAGGAAAGTCTGCTCGAGGATCTGGCCGCGGATTTCATCGACGAGGTGCTCGGCCGCGCGAAGCACGTCCATCGGGGCGACCCCTACGTCAACATCAAGGAGATCGTCACCGTCTACTGGAACACGTACAAGGAATACGTGCCGACCCTGATCGGCCTCTTCCAGCTGTCGATGAGAGATGCCAGGTTCGCGGAGAAATGGCAGAAGCTACGCCTGCAGGGGGTCGAGAACGTCATTGCCGGGATCCGGAAGGCGTACCGAGATGGCTTTGCCCGAGGCATCGACGAGCACGCGTTCGCGTCGGCCATCATGTCGATGCTGGACTTCTTCTGCTGGACCTGGCTGGCGAACGGCGGCGAACCGGGATCCGGGCCGATGGACGACGACGTCGCAATCGAGACCTTGTCCCAGGTGTGGTACCGATCGCTGTACTTCCCCGTCGCTGGCACACCGGGCAAGACGGCAGACAAGTCCCTGGCCCGCTCCAAGTGACACCCGCCGCGAAACCAGGCTGGCTCATCACTAGCTGTTTACTAATTCTGAATTCATCTTCATAATAGTCCCGAGCGAACCTGCGTGAGGGGCTTTCATGAGACGAAGCGATCGGGTCGTCGCCGTCACCGGCGCGTCCGGCGGGATCGGCCTGGCGATTGCGCAACATCGCGCCGAGCTGGGAGATCGTGTACTAATCACCGGCCGTCGCCTGCGCCCGCTGCAGTCGGCGGCCGAGGCGATGGGTCCCGGGGTGAGCGCCCTCACCGCCGACTCCGCTGATCCCGCAAGCGCTGCTCTTATCGTCGACACCGCGCTCGAACGATTCGGCGGCCTCGACGTGGTCGTCCCGAACGCCGCCCACGTCCCGCCGCTAACGTCGCTGCTCAAGGCGGAGGAGAGTGACATCGACCTCGTCTGGCAGACCAACGTTGCCGGCCCGCTGCGTCTTGTGCGGGCCGCCGTAGGGGGCCCGTTCGCCGACCGGGGCGGAATCGTCGTGATGGTCGGATCTCTCGGCGGCCAGGCGCTGCAACCGGACATGGGCCTGTACAGCGCAAGCAAGGCGGCACTGCACCACCTGACGCGCATCCTCGCGGCCGAACTGGGCCCCGAGATCCGCGTGAACGCCGTGGCGCCTGGCCTCGTGCGAACCGAGGGCGCACGGATCGGCTGGGAGGCCGCCGAAGCGACGATTCGCGCGCGCAGCCCGCTCGGACGCCTGGGCGAGGTCGATGACATTGCGAACACCGTCGATTTCCTCATCGACGAGCGCTCGTCGTGGATGACCGGTCAGGTTCTCGTGGTGGACGGCGGCGCGTCCGTCCAGCTCGGCCGCCGGGGGCGCCGACCCGCGGCGGCGCTGACGGAGGTGGCGCGGCCGTGACGACACGGGTCGTGCAGTGGGCGACCGGATCGATTGGCCGGGTGTGCTTGCGTCACGTCATCGACGATCCGGCGCTCGAACTAGTCGGTCTCAAGGTGCACAACCCAGGCAAGGTCGGGCGCGACGCCGGCGACATCGTGCGTCGTCCCCCCACCGGCGTCACCGCGACCGACCAGATCGAGGACATCCTGGCGCTGGACGCCGACGTTGTGCTGCACGTTCCGATCAACGGAGAGTCTCCTGACGAGCACGTCGAGGACCTCCGCCGTCTGCTGCGATCGGGCAAGAACGTAATCACGACTGTCGGGTTCACCTATCCGTGGGCCGTGGATCAGGACCGGGCTGCGACCCTGGATCATGCCGCGCGTGAGGGCGGCGTGACGCTGTTCGGGACTGGGATCAACCCAGGGCTCGTCGCCGAGCGCCTGGCAGTGACGGCGACCAGCATCTGCACCGACGTCGATCACGTGCTGGTCCAGGAGGTCTACGACTGCACGCCGGTGGCCTCGCCCGTCTTCATCTTCGACCTGACCGGATTCGGACGCCGCGAGGAGGACTTCTGGACCGCGTCCGCGGGCCGGGCGCGGTTCTTCGAGAGCCTGTTCGGCGAGGTGCTCGGCTATCTCTCCAACATTCTGGCGCTGCCCGTCGAGCGGATCGAGAGCGATCACGCCGTCGGGCTCACGGCAGAGGACCTCACGCTGCCCGCCGGCATACTTCCAGCCGGGACGGTCAACGCGGTCCGATGGCAGTGGAAGGCCGTCGACATCGACGGCCGCCCCCGGGCGACCCTCCGGATGATCTGGCGCGCCGGTCCGGCCCAGCCCGGTTGGGACGAGGAGGACGGCTGGATCGTCGAGATCGAGGGCGCGCCGCGGGTTCGGATGAGCCTGCAAGTGCTCGACCCGATCGGACGTCCAGAAAAGTCAAAGGCCATTCAGTACGCCGTAGCCGGCCCGGTAGTGCGGGCGATCGACGACGTGTGCGTGGCGCCGCCGGGGATTTTGGTGCCACCATCGTTCGCTGCATTCAGAGCCAGCTGATCCAAAAGCAGGGCGGCGGAGGTGCATGCGCTGGCAGCCGTCCCGCAACCGCCTACATCGACGCGCTGGCCATGATGCTGTCCCGCACCCTCCCCCGGATTACCTTGCCGGTCGCGTTCCGCGGCAACTCACCAACGAAGACGACGCGGCGCGGGCACTTGTATCCGGCCAGCCGCTCGCGGCAGTAGTCAATGACCTGCTGCTCGGTGAGGGGCTGATCGCCATTCGCGACAACGGCGGCCGCGACCATCTCGCCCCAATGCCGGTCGAGAATCCCGACCAGGGAGGCATCGGCCACTCCGGGGAGCGTCGCCAGGATTTCCTCGACCTCGCCGGGGTGCACGTTCTCTCCGCCGGAGATAATCACGTCGTCCAAGCGGCCGCTGATGTAGACGTAACCGTCCACGTCGAGATGGGCGGCGTCGTGCGTGTGGAGCCACCCCTCCTCGTCCATGACGAGGTCGGTGGCCTCCTTGTCGTGCCAATAGCCCTGCATCACCCATGGCGTGCGGACGACCAGCTCGCCGATCTCGCCGGTCTCGAGATCGGCCCCGGACGCCGCATCGACGACCTTGACCGCTACGCCTGGCATCGGCCGGCCGGCCGACCGCAGCCGGCTGCTCCGCGGCCCGGCGATCACGTGGTCAGCGATCGGAAGGCCAGTGATGACGCCACCAGCTTCGGTGCTGCCGTACATCTGCGTGAACGAGCAGCCGAGCCGGGTCATCGCGCGGGTCAGCAACGACGAAGTGATGGGCGATGTTCCGTAGGCGACGAGCTGGAGGCTCGGCGTCGCCCGTCCGGACTGGTCCTGTTCGTCGAGCACCATCTGAATAAGGGTGGGGACCATGAGGGCGTGGGTGACGCCGGCGGACCCGATGAGCTCCAGAATGGTGCTGTCACCGTCGGTGAAGATCATCGTCGCCCCCGCGAGCAGGCTCTGCGATGCCCACACGGCGCCAGCGACATGGAAGACCGGCGGAATGATCAAGGCCACCGCAGCGGCGTTGAACCCGGGCAGCATAGTGCTCTTCAACGCCTCGTTCACCCGCCCGTAGGAGTGCAGGACGGCTTTCGGCCGACCTGTCGCGCCGGAAGTGAAATAGAGCAGGCAGTCGTCCTCGTCTCGAGCGGGGAGGACATCGCAAAGATCAGGATTCACCTCTTGCCACGGCAGGTCGTCGCTGTTCGCGATGACAATCTGGCGCGCTGATCCTTCGAGCTTCGCCGCCGCGGCCGAGCTGGATGCATCGGCGACGAGGAGCACGGGATCGACCAACTCGCATGCCCGTCGAAGATCGTCGGGTTGGTCGCGCCAGTTAAGACCGGCCAGGCACCCTCCGCGCCGGCGTACCGCCAGCGCCGTCACAATGTAGGCGATGTCGTTGCGGCCGAGCCATGCCACGCGCGTGCCCGGCCGGACCCCGCGCCGCGCGAAGTCGGTCGTCGCCTGATCGACCGCGCGATTCAGCTCGCGGTAGGTGCATCGTGAGCGCGTGCCCACGACGGCCAGATGATCGGGTGAGGTATCGGCAAGCTCCCGCACCCTATCCTCGACTCGGGAATTCATCACCTCCGGATCGCGAAGAGCATTCACCGGCCGAGCCTCCTTGCTGCGGCGGTCGACCCACAACTGACCGCGAGTCCGCTTCCCCAGTTCTTGCTGATACTAGATTCAGTTTCATCCTTTGCCAAGGGGGGTTGCCCGGCATCATCGACAACGTCCGCTCCATCGCCGTCGTACGCGTATTAGCCGGCAAGCTCAATCTTCACAGCCGGATGGCACGCGACCACCATGGCCCCCGTCTCTAGCCGTGACGCCGGATACCTGTCGATCCATGTCGGCTCGCCTTGACAGCGGTCATGCTGCCTTCACAGACCAGGGATGGAAGCCGCCAGGTTCCCTCAGCTATGACGCCAGCAGCCCAGCAGTCCCAGTAGGCCGCCCGGTCGATGGGCAGCCGACGCTCTGTGCGCGGTCAAATGAGGTCGACGGTGCGGGTAGGGATGGTGCCACAATCAGCCCGTGGCAAAGAAGCGTCCGTTGCCGGAGCCCAGCGGGGCTGGCGTGGTCAAGTGGTTCAATGCTGACGAAGGCTGGGGCGTGATCGTCGCACCGGAAGTCCCCGGCGACTGCTTCGTGCACTTCTCCTGCATTGAGAGCCGCGGCTACAGGGAACTGCGCGCGGGCCAGCAGGTACGGTTCACGTACGAAGATCCGGGCTTCGCGCAGGATGGCTGCCGTTTCCGCGCCATCAAGGTCTGGCCGCAGACCTGAGCCTTAGCGGCCCCGCACCACGTGCGGCATGAGCGCACATCGCGATCTGGGGGTGCGGGGGCGCTGGTAAGGTCGCTGTTCGTGCGGCGCGTGTCAATGGTCGGTGTGTCCGGGTCTGGGAAGTCAACCCTGGGGAGAGATCTCGCTGCACGCCTCGCGGTGCCGTATGCAGAACTGGACGCCATCTTTCATCAACCGGATTGGACACCACTGGCGGAGGATCAGTTCCGCCGCCGAGTGACCGCCATCGCATCCGGGGACGAGTGGGTCATCGATGGCAACTACAGCGCTGTCCAGCCGCTGGTCTGGGAACGCGCGGACACGGTGATATGGCTGGACCCTCCCCGGCGCAGCGTGATGCGCCGGCTCATCTGGCGGACGATCCGCCGCGCGGCCAACCGGACTGAGCTGTGGAATGGAAACAGAGAACGTTGGCGCAACCTGCTCACCTGGGATCAGCAGGAATCGGTCATCTCGTGGGCCTGGCACCACTATCCCATCTACCGGGAGCGTTACACCGCTGCAGCCCGTGACGCCGCGTACAACCACCTCACCTTCACGCGGATCGCCACCCGCGATGATGTACGCCAACTCCTTGAATCCATCCGATAGCCGTATCGTCCGGCGCCAGCCGCCCTCCCGATCGTGCGGCTTATACGCACGAGTTACGGCATGTGCGGTCGTCTCTGGGAAGGCCCGGCACAACGGATCACCGCGACTTGTCACCGCCCAGCACCCACGACGGCCACGTTGACCGCGTCTGCGCACACCTGCGGCGGGCCCAGTGGTCGCGCATGGGCTATAAGCCGGTGACCTGCGAGATCACCCCGTGAGCGAACCGCAGACCTTCTCTCTCACCGGTCATTGCCCAAAAAGGTCTCCGGATATAGATCCGAAAATCGCCTCTGACCTGCGGAGTCCCTTACGAAATCGAACCGTAGACCTTCTTCTCCTTACCATGGACCACCAGAGCGTCCCTGTAGCTGCCATACAGGCCTAACCAGCACTGACACAGGCTTCCGCTAGCGCAGGCTGGCCGCGGACAGCCCGCACTGGCGGCATTCTGCCCCCGAACTGCCACCCGGAATGATCTTCGACTGCGTGCCAGCATCAAGGTCTACTGACGCGGCTCGCCGTTTCCAACCAGATGCCCCTGCACTCGCCCGCCGGCGACCAGGAGGCATGCTGATCCATGGTCAGCCCGCAGGACATCACTGCGGCTGATGGTTGGACCCCCCTGCGTGGGTAGGGACTGACTAAATCCCGACCCTGTACACAAGTTCGGATCACCGCCGATGCCGTGACCGCCGCCGAGCGGGACAGCATCCGCGACGCTGAGCACGGCAGCCGGCCTGGCGGCCACCCGGCCACCTTTGCCCCCGAACGCAGGAGGCACCGCCGACCGCCCCGCCTGAACGGGACAGGCCGCCCAGCACCTACTCCGGAAGGCTCCTCAATGACCAGCGACGCCCCCCATGACCCTCTTGCCGAGCTCTCCGCCCAGGGGGTGGCGGTATGGCTGGACGACCTGTCCCGCGAGCTGCTCGCCACCGGCGCCCTCCAGTCCCTGATCACCAGCCGGCACGTCGTCGGCGTGACGACCAACCCCACAATCTTCGCCTCAGCCCTGTCCAAGGGCCACCGCTACGACGACCAGCTGCGCGGCCTCGCTGAGCAAGGCGCCGACGTGGACACCGCGGTCTTCGCCATCACCACGGACGACGTCCGCACCGCCTGTGACGTCCTCGCTCCCGTCTACCAGCAGACCGCTGGCAGGGACGGCCGCGTCTCCATCGAAGTAGACCCCCGGCTGGCCCGCGACACCGGCGCAACCGCCGGCACGGCACGGACATTGCGCAGCGCAGTGGACCGCGACAACCTGTTCGTCAAGATCCCGGCCACTCAGGAAGGACTCACCGCGATCACGCAGGTGACCAGCGAGGGAATCAGCGTCAACGTCACACTGATCTTCGCCCTCGACCGGTACCGCGCCGTCATGGACGCCTACCTCAGCGGCCTGGAACAAGCCGCTGCCACCGGCCGGGACCTCACCGCCATCCGGTCGGTCGCATCGTTCTTCGTCTCCCGGGTAGACACCGAAGTCGACGCCCGGCTCGACCGGATAGCCACCAGCGCCGCCACGCAACTCAAGGGCAAAGCAGCCATCGCCAACGCCCGCCTCGCTTACCAGGCGTATCAGGAACTGATCACGAGCCCGCGGTGGCAAGAGCTCGCCCGCCTCGGCAGCCAGCCGCAACGACCGCTCTGGGCATCCACCGGGGTCAAGAACCCCGCCTACCCCGACACCATGTACGTCACCGACCTGGTCGCCTCCGACACCGTCAACACCATGCCGGGATCCACGCTCGAGGCGTTCGCCGACCACGGCCAGGTCAAGGGTGACACAATCACCCGGCACTACGACGAAGCACGACGCATCCTCGACCAGCTCGCGGCCGTCGGTATCGACTTCGATGACGTCACCGCTCAGCTGGAACGCGACGGCATAGCCAAATTCGAGAACAGCTGGAACGAGCTCAGCACCACCATCGCCAGCGAACTGCATCACAGCCGCAACGCCACGCGGTCTTGACCAGCCTTCAGGGTGGCCAGCTTCACCGGGCCGACCTGGAGCAGTCCTGGCCTCCCGGCGCGACTGTCTCCCGGCCTCTGGACCAGGCGCGGTGACCTCGACTGGCCCAGACTTGGGCCCCGGGTTGGCAGTCGAGGTCTGACCCAGGACTGCCAGTGCGATCTGCCCGGCGTGGAGGCGGTCGGACTTGCCGTCCAGGCGGCGGGCCAGCCATTGGGGCGGTTCCCTCCACGACCCGTTCCCCGGCTGTGGTGAGCGCCCGGGTCAAGGTTGCGCCGAACGAGCCGGTGCTTTCAACCCCGATCGATGGGAGCTGGCCGTGCCCGCGCATCCAGGCCAGGAGCGACCGGTAGCCGTAATCGGTCGCCTGGACTCCTCGTCGCCGAGCAGACCCTCCCTGGCCGTCGATGGCCGCTGCGTAGTGAGTGTCCCTATGGGAGCTGCTGGCGGAAGTCGGAGGTTTGTTGCTCTGACGTGTCGGGGAGTTCCCGGATTTCCGTGACCTGGCGGGCGATCTCGTGAAGCTTCATGTTCCGGTCTTGCGAGACGCGCTTGAGAGTGCTGAATGCGGCGTCCGCGTCGACGTCGTACCGCTCCATGATGATGCCTTTGGCCTGGCCGATCACGTCGCGGTTGAGCAGGGCGGCCCTGAGATGGCCTGTTCGCTGGGCCTCAGCAAGGGCCAGCGCGGCCAGCGTGGCGAACAGTTCGATGATCCGTTTGTCATGCTCCCCGAACGCCGCGGACTGCGGCGCGTACAGGCTGAGTGTCCCCAGTGTTCGCTTGTTGACCCACAGCGGCGCGCAGAGCATGCTGCTCACCCCGCACGCTCGGGCCTCGGCTGAGAACTCGGGCCAGCGTGGATCACGCTGAAGGTCGTTCACGCAGATCAGTGTCTGTTCACGGGCGGCCTCGATGCAGGGACCCCGGCCCGTTTCCTGCTGTTTCATGTCCAGGAGCTGGGGCGCCCGCCCCGTCGTGGCCTGCGGAGTGAGCTTTCCGCCGGTCAGGAGAATGAGCCCCGCGTCCCGGGCGGCCGGGTGAGCGGCTGCCGCGTGGGCGGTGATGGCATTGAGCGTTGGCTCAAGGCGGGCGTCTTCGACGTGCAGCGCACGGGCGAGAGTGCCGATGGCCACGAACGTCTGGCCGATGATCTCCCTGATCTCATCTCTTTCTGTGGAGCTCATCTGGATCCTCCTTCCCTGTGACGGGCGCTTCGACCGGGCGGCCGAGTGAAATTTTAGGCCAGGCGTGCATGCCGGGCTCATCTGTGGGCAGCGGCCCGGCCAGGTCAAAACGCGGCCTCAGAGCACAGCCCGCAAGACCCCGGATGAGCCGGACGCGTGACTGCGGGCACCACCATGGAAGTGGAGGCCGCTGCTGATGTTCAAGCACACCTCTCGTCTGCAATTCGAGTCCAAGCCCGACCAGCCCGACCCCGTGTACGCGCACAAGCTGCAGGAGCTCATCGGCGGCGCCTACGGCGAGATGACCGTGACCATGCAGTACCTGTTTCAGGGCTGGAACTGCCGGATGCCCGGCAAGTACAAAGACCTGATCATGGATGTCGCCACCGAGGAGATGGGCCATGTGGAGATGATCGCCACCATGGTGGCCCGCCTCCTGGAAGGCGCCCCGGCTACTGCCACGACGAAAGCCGCCATGGCCGACCCGGTGGTCGGCGCGGTGCTGGGCGGGATGGACCCGCAGCAGGCCATCGTGGCGGGTGGCGGTCCCCTGCTCGCGGATAGCAATGGTTACCCGTGGAACGGCCGGTACATCGTGGCCAGCGGGAATCTTCTGGCCGACTTCCGCGCCAACGCCGCCGCTGAGGCGCAAGGGCGGGTGCAGACCGCGCGGCTGTATCACATGACCGATGACAATGGCGTCCGCAACATGCTGCGGTTCAACCTGGCCCGCGACACCCTGCACCAGAACCTGTGGCTGAAGGCGATCGAGGAGCTGCAGTCCGACGGACTGGAGACCACCGTGGCACCGAACGCCTTGTTCGACGAGGAGTACGCCGAGCACGCCAGCGCCATCTGGCATCTGTCTGACGGCACCTCGGGGCAAAACGGCGGCTGGGCGGCCGGTCCTCAGCCGGATGGCCGGCACGAGTTCGGCTACCTGGCCGATCCTCAGCCCCTGGGCGATGTGGCCTCGGTCCCGGCTCCCGACCCGCTGCTGTATGCCACCTATGACGGTGCCATGGGCGAGCCCAGCGGCCCAGCGATGGGCACCGAAACCGGCATCGCCGGGAAGATCAAGGACGTT
>JAWWPV010000593.1:0-3151 GCA_033854775.1 Trebonia sp. | reverse complement strand
CGACCAAGGTGCGCGAGGGCACGGACGCGGAGCTTTGGGCCGACGGCGCCGCGATCCACGTCTTCGACCCGAACACCGGCCGGAACCTGTCGCTCGCGGCCAAGGCCGGCGGCCCGGTGCCCCCCGTCCCCCAGCAGGAGGGCCCGATCACCTGACCTTGCCGCGCAGCCGCTCGACGATCTCGTCGCTCCACTCGTGCGCCAGGATCAGCCGGTACCGCTCGGTGGCGACCAGCAGGTAGGCCTCTGCCTCGGTGCGCGTGCCGATCAGGTCGGCGCTGCGCATCATGCGCACCACGGGCTGGTACTCCTCGGCGTACCAGTGCCGCGCGGTCTCCGCCCGGTCGCTGAACTGGCCGGTGTCCTGCATCCGCCGGTACCCCCAGGCCTCGACGGCCTCGCCGAGCTCGGCGTACGACCACGGGTCGGTCACGGTGATCTTCGCCATGGCGGGCGCGCTGAGCGGCACCCGCTCACGGAAGATCCGCTCGTACCCCTTGAACAGCAGGTCCCTGCGCCCTCTGATGCCGGTGGCAGGCACCTGGGTGCGCACCTCGGTCACGTACGCGTCGATCGTCTTGGCGCCTTCCGCCATGGCGATCGAGACCCGGTGATGGCCGTCCTGCACGAAGTGCAGGTCACCAACCCGGTACACCTCGATCGGCGGGATCGACTCTCCCCGCCGCTGGGCGAGCGCCAGCCGTTCCCAGCGCTCCCGCACCCGCCCGTTCGTCGGCCGGAACCGCCGGTCGAAGTCGCGGCTCGAGTCGACCGTGCCGACGATCGTGTCCAGCCGGATCGTCTGCAGCCCGAGCCTGCGCTCGCCGCGCCGGCCAAGCGCGTCGAGGACCTCATCGAGCGGCAGGATCACGTTCACGTCGTCCGGCGCCCGGCGCAGCCACCGGACGAGCCGCGCCAGCGCCTGGCGCCGACGGACCCGGAGGAACTCATCAGCCACGTCGGCGCGCGGGAACCCGGTCTCAGCGGGCATTGTTCTCAGCGACCACGGGGTTCTCAGCGGGCACTGTGACCCGCGATGCGGTTACGAACGTCGAGACCGCGCGCAGCGAGCGCCGCCTCGGTCCGATAGATATCCGCCTGGCTCGCTCGGTCGCCGGGCGGCGGGGTGATGTCGAGGCGCCGGCAGGCGTCCGCGAGCGTGTCCAGGTACGCGCCCCGCACCGAGCGCACGTGGAACCGCTTGGCGGTCAGATCTGCGCTCGTCTCCGTCTCGTCCAGTTCCGCCCGCAGCCGCCGCAGGTTGGCGGTGAGCCGGTCCACGGGAACCGGCGGCGGCGCTTTGCGGCGCTTCTCATCGAGCCACCGGGCTGCCCGCACCCCGCAGATGAGGGCGTATACGGCGACCGGCATCAGCACCACGACGAGAACAAGGTCCACGATCGTGCTCACCAGTCCAGTGTCGGAGCGCGGGCCCCGCTAGGCAATAGGGCTAGCGGGGTCTACGCGGGTAGGGCTAGCGGGCATCCTGGTCGCTAAGCGAGTCCCGAGGTGTCACCGACCATTCCTGTGTCGCCCACCATCGAGGGCGGATCGATCACCCGGTCGAACTCCTTGCCGGAGATATAACCAAGGGAAAGCGCCGCGTCGCGCAAGGTCGCCCCGGTGCGATCCGCCTTGTGCGCGATCTCGGCGGCCTTGTCATACCCGATGACCGGGGAAAGAGCGGTGACCAGCATCAGCGACCGGTCGACGTGCTCGGCGATGCGCGCCTCGTTCAGTGCCGCGCCCTCGACGCAGAACTCACGGAACGTCCGGCACGCCCCGGCGAGCAGCGAGGCCGAGTGCAGGAAGTTGGCGATGATCACCGGCCGCATCGTGTTCAGCTCCAGGTTCCCCTGCGAGGCGGCGAAGGCGATGGTCGTGTCGTTGCCGAGCACCTGCGCGCACACCATCAGCATGGCCTCGCACTGGGTCGGGTTCACCTTGCCGGGCATGATCGACGAGCCGGGCTCGTTGGCGGGCAGGATCAGCTCCCCGAGCCCGGCCCGCGGCCCAGACCCGAGCCAGCGGATGTCGTTGGCGATCTTCGCGAGCGGCACGGCGAGCCCGCGCAGCCCCGCGGAGGCGGCCGCGACCGCGTCGGAGCCCGCCAAGGCAGCGAACTTGTTCGGCGCGGTCACGAACGGGTACCCCGTCGACCCCGCGATCCGCGCCGCCACCTCGGCGCCGAAGCCGGGCGGCGCGTTGAGCCCGGTGCCGACCGCGGTCCCGCCAACGGCAAGCTCGTACAGGTCGGCGCAGGAACGTTCAAGAGCGGACAGCGCCGCGGTCAGCTGCCGCGCGTACCCCGACCACTCCTGCCCCACGGTGAGCGGCACGGCGTCCTCTAGGTGCGTCCGCCCGATCTTCACCACGTCTCGCCATAGCACGGCCTTCTCGCCGATGGCGTCGCGCAGCGCCGTCACGGCGGGAATCACCGACTCCGTCACCACCTGCACCGCCGCGACGTGCATCGCCGTCGGGAACGTGTCGTTCGACGACTGCCCCATGTTGACGTGGTCATTGGGGTGCACGGGCGACTTGGACCCGATGACACCGCCGGCGAGCTGGATGCACCGGTTCGCGATCACCTCGTTGACGTTCATGTTCGACTGGGTGCCTGACCCGGTCTGCCACACCCGCAACGGAAAATGGGCGTCAAGTTCCCCGTCGATCACCTCATCGCACACCCGCGCGATCAGCGCGGCCAGCCACGAAGGCAGCCGCCCGGCGGAACCGTTGGCCAGCGCCGCCGCCTTCTTCACGTGCCCGAACGCCTGGTACACCGCGAGCGGCATCGGGTCCGTCCCGATGTCGCCGAAGTGCAGCAGCGACCGCTGCGTCTGCGCCCCCCAGTACCTCGTCGCGGGCACGTCGATGACTCCCATCGAGTCCGACTCCCGCCGGTGCCCGCTCGCCCCGATCCCCACCGGCAAATCCCGCACCAAAGGCTCGTCGCTCATAAGATCACCCTCGCACACCGGGAGCCGGCCTCCATGCCTTCCCCCGATCATGAGCATTCCGAACGGGTTCGTGGCTTCGCCGCCCTGCTCAACCTTCTCTTCGGGCAGTGGGTGACCATGCGGTGTACTTAGCGCCGGTGGCACCCGTCTTCCGCGCCTGCCTGGCTATGACCTCCGTTCCGCTGCCTT
>JAWWPV010000592.1:0-12494 GCA_033854775.1 Trebonia sp. | reverse complement strand
CCAGGGATGAGCGCCGAGCAGGCGCAGCGCGTCTTCGAGCGGTTCTACCGGGCCGACGCGGCGCGTAACCGGGCGTCCGGCGGGACGGGGCTGGGGCTGGCGATCGTGGCCGGGCTCGTCACCGCGCACGGCGGCACCGTCTCGGTGCGCACGGCGCCGGGGCAGGGCGCCGACTTCCAGGTCAAGCTGCCCCTCTCCCCCGACGCCCTGGCCGCCGACGACCCCGACGACGACGACCTGCCCGCTTAGCGAGGAACCGGGCCGCTTGCGGTTGTCGCCCGGCGGGGCGCCGATGTCTAATAGAACAAAGGATTCTAGAATTTGTCCTGCTCCAGCGGGTCGGCGGCCAGCCAGCGCACCGGGCGGCCAGGTAGGGGCAGCCACTTGAGGGAGAAAGATGACCGAGTCGGCGGCAGGCGGCAAGATCCAGGAGACGGACATCGGCCGTTACCGGTCCACCCGCGGGCTCGATTACGAGTCGGTGCCGTGGAAGCTGTGGGAGAAGTCCAAGAAGCTCTTCTGGGATCCCGCCGACGTCGACTTCTCGCAGGATGCCATCGACTGGCAGGAGATGTCGGACGAGGAGCGGACGCTCGTGGCCATGTCCGCCCGCGGGTTCATGGTCGGCGAGGAAGCCGTCACGCTCGACATCGTCCCGTTGCTGCGCTGCATGTCCGACCTTGGGCGCCTCGAGGACACGATGTACCTGTCCATGTTCGCCATGGAGGAGGCCAAGCACACCGAGATGTTCCGCCGGTGGTTCGACGCCGTCGGCCTCGACCCGGCCTCGCTCGACGACCTGGTCCTAGCGCGGCAGGCCGCGGTCAGCGAGCAGCAGGGCGAGCGGCGCGCCGGCATCTTCGACGGGGCGCTCACCAAGGTGATGCGGCGGCTCGACACCGACAAGTCACCGCAGGCCATCCTGGACGCGTCCATCATCTACAACCAGCTCGTCGAGGGCGTGATGGCGATCGCCGGGTACCAGCGCTGGGAAAGGACCTTCCGCAGGCTCGGCAAGCTCCCCGGCCTCGAGGCGGGCCTGAAGCTCACCCAGCGCGACGAGCGACGCCACATCGCCTACGGCACTTACCTCGCACGGCGCGTCCTCGCGGAGAACCCCGAGCTATGGGAGTGGCTCGAGAAGCGCTGGGCGAAGCTCACCGCTGGCTTCAGCGGCGGCGGGTACGACGCGGCCGGGCCACAAAACACGGGGCCGCAAACCGCCGTGCAGCGCGAGGACGCGGAACTCATGGAGCACTACCAGCGGCTGAGCAAGCGCCGACTCGAGGCGCTCGCCGTGGCCCGCACGATGAACGTCACCGAGGTGGACGCGAGCGCGATTGAGGCGTTCGAGCCTGAGGAACTCCAGCACGCGTGAGCTGACGCGCGTCAGGCCGACGGCTTCCACGGGCCATCGGCCATGAGCCGTCGCACGTACTCGAGCACGGCGTCGATGACCTTGTTCGCCTGCCGCCGGGTGCTTGACGCGGCGACCTCGCGGGCCCCCTCGCCGATCAGCGACGTGAGGATGCTCGCGTACAGCCGGTCGAACGAGTTCTCCGACAACTTGAGCAGGGTGTCGTTCTGCACGATCCACTCGTGTCCCCGCCGCCGCTTCATTGCCTCGAACCCAGGCGGGCTGTCGCCGTTGAAGAACAGCATCGCCAGGTCCCGGCGCTGCCAGCTGCCTTCGAGGAAGGCCCGCGCGCCAACCGAGAACAACTCAAACGGGTCCGTCTCGCCTGCCCGCTTGGCCTGCGCGACGGCCCTGCTCGCCGCTTCCTCGTGCGCCGCCTGGTGCTCCTGCCACAGCGCGACGAACAACTCGCTCTTACCGCCGAAGTGGTGGTAGAGGCTGCCCACGCTTGACCCGGCCCGCTGGACCACCTCGGCGATGCTCGCGTTGGCGAAGCCCTGCTCGGCGAACACCTCCCTGGCCGCGTCGAGCAGCGCGCGCTGCGTCCCCGCGGTGCGCGCCCACTGCCACGAGCCGGCCGCCTTCTCGCGCGGCTGCCGCAGTGCTGGTTCCACGGCTACCCCTCCGACCCACGGTCGCCCCGGCCAGACGGCATAGGCTCATTTCAGAACTGGATTCTAAGAGTCTATACGGTTATGACCGCCGGCCTCGCCCGGTGGTGCGGGCCCCTTCATCCGCGGAACAGGGAGCGATGGCGGCCAGGCACGGGGCGTGGCCGCCATCGCTTTCCTTGCTCGCCGCTGCGCTACTTCTCGAGGGCGGGCTCGCCCGCCTTCAGGCGGCTGAGTTCCTCGGCGACGCGCTCCTGGTGGGCGCGGTAGGCGGCGCGTGCCGTCGACGGGCGCCAGGGGCCGTGCATAGTGAAGATGAAGGGGACGAAGACGACGACGCAGCCGATGCAGATGTAGAACCAGGTCTTCCAGCCGGAGGCGGTTTCCAGTGGGCTGCCGACGATGTGCGGGATGATGAGGCCGAACGGCACGCCGACCAGCCGGGTGGCGAACCCGTACAGGGAGCTGCCGGTGGCGATCAGGCCGGGGTTGTAGGACTCGAGGGTCTCGGTGAAGCTGGCGAACCACGGGCCGTAGCAGCAGGCCAGGGAGGCCGACAGGAAGCTGAGGATCAGCGCCATGTTGGTGAAGCTGACGCCGTGCTTGGCGTTCAGCAGCAAGATGATGGCGATGATGGTGCCGACCGAGCCGACGACCATGAACGGCTTGCGGACCATCGTCTTGTCGGAGATGAAGCCGAAGACCAGGAGCGCGACGATGTCCACGCCCCAGTAGATCTCCTGGATCCCGTTGAAGCTGCTCAGCGAGAAGCCGAGGAACGCGGGCAGGTAGAACACGAAGTAGGCGATCGCGGTGAAGTAGATGACCAGGAACAGGTTGATCGCGATCGGCGACAGGACCGTGTTGACGTGCAGCATCTGCCGCCAGCGGTTCTTCGTCATGGCCGCCAGGTCCAGGCCCCCGGCCTTGGCCTCGACCAGCACGCGCTCGTGCATGGCGGCCATCCGCTGGCTGCGCACCCCCGGCGACAGCTCCCGCAGGAGGAACAGGCAGATCACGAACATCACGATCGCGGCGTAGCCCGAGAACCGGTACAGCTGCTGCCAGTTCCCGAACGTGACCCCCACCGCGGGCAGGTAGGCCTGGGCGACCGCGGACAGCACGAAGTAGCCCGCCACCGGGCCGAGGGTCCAGAAGCCCATCGCCAGGCCGCGCTGCATCTGCGGGGAGAAGTCCCGCACCAGGGCCGGGGTACCGACGAAGATCGCCCCGTCGGCGAAGTAGAGGATGCAGGTGAAGATGGAGAACCAGGTCTTGCTTGGCGCGTCCGGCACCGCCCACAGCGCGAACACCGCGTTGATCGCCAGGCCGATCACCACCATGTTCGCCCGGCCCCACTTGTCGCCGAAGCTGGTGATGTACGCCGCCACCCCGCCGCAGACCCCGGCGATGACCAGCAGGTCGGCGTAGTAGTTCAGCGTCATCCCGAAGTGCACGAACATCACCGGGGTGGCGGCCGTGCCCGCCGCCACCGTCCAGGTGAAGACGATGTTCGCCAGCACCACGATCGCCAGCAGGAAGATCCGGTACCCGCCCGTCGGGTAACCAGCCAGCTCACGACGCCACAGGCGTATTTCGAACCCGCTGGTTTGCCGTATCGCCGGAATTGACTTGGCAGTACTCATTGGCTTCCTCCTCGCGCGCCAGTGCGCGTAGGCGTGACTGATGCTGTAGACGACATCGCGGGCCGGGTGGCGCCCGGCGGTGCCGCGGCCGCGGCCCCGGCAGAAATGCAAATCTAGAATTGGATACTAGGATCGTGAAGGTCGCCGAGTGCCGTGTCAAGCCCTGGAACGGGACTAATTGATCAGCTAATAAGGACACGGGCATGGCCGGCCGCGGGGGCCTGAGCGGCCCAGGAGCAATTGGGCGCGCCAAGCGAAGCCATGCACCCGTTCGGGGGAAAAGACCTTCTGTATGCGGGTGGTGGCTTCGCGCTGCGGCGTCAGGCTTAGGGCTGGCGCCAGGTGATGAGCGCGTCGAGCGCCTCGACCTGGGAGCCGCGGACCAGCAGCGGGTTGATCTCCAGCGCCTCGAGCCGGTCACCGAGCCGCAGCGCGAGGTCGGCCACCGCGGTGATCGCGTCGGCGACCGCGTCCAGGTCGGCCTTCGCGGTGCCACGGGGGCCGTCGAACAGCCGCGCGCCGCGCAGGCTGCGCAGGGCCTGCAGGACCCGGGCACGGTCGACGGGGAGCACGCTCAGCGCGGTGTCGGCCAGGATCTCGACCCAGACGCCGCCAAGGCCCACGGCGAGCACCTGGCCCCAGGCCGGGTCGGTGACGATGCCGACCAGCAGCTCGATCCCGCCGGCGCGCTGCGGCTGGACGAGCGCCCCCTGCACGTCGGCGCCGGCCGCGCGCCCGGCCGCGACCACGTCGGCGTACGCGGCGCGGACTTCTTCGGCGCTGCCGAGCCCGATCTTGACGCCCCCGATGTCGCTCTTGTGCTCGATTCCGTCGGCGGCCAGCTTGACCACGACCGGGTAGCCGACCGCCGCGGCGGTGTCCGCGGCCTGCTCCGGGCTGGTGACCAGCGCACTGGGCACGACGGGAATCCCGTGCGCGGCGAGGAACCTGGCCGCCCGGTGCTCCGACCAGGAGGAACCGAGCTGGTCCGGCAGGGTCAGCTCCGGCTCCGTACGCGGCTGGGGCACGGCCGGCGCGGCGGCCTCCTGCAGCGCGGCCCGGTGCAGCGCGGACCACCGGACGGCGTGCCCGAGAGCGGTCATGCCGTGGTGGATGCCGCCGAGGACGCCCGGGTACCCGGTCTGGCCCGCGACGTCCCGGCCGAACGCGGTGATGTCGGTCAGGGTGTTGCCCATCACGATGACCGGCTTGGCGGTGTGCCGCAGTACCTCGCTGCTCTGCCGGAACATCTCGACCACCGGGGCCGGGTCGGGTGGGGCGCTCCGCGGCAGGTCAGAGACCAGAACCAGGGCGTCCAGGTTCGGGTCGTCCTGCACCGCCGCGAGGGCGTTGCGCATCAGGTCCCGGTTGATGAGGATGTAGCCGGTGACGTCCACCGGGTTCTGGGTCGCGGCGAATTCCGGGACCACCTGGCGCAGCCGTTCCACTGTCTCCGGCGCGAACTCAGGGACCTCGATGCCCTCGTCCTCGGCCCGGTCGGCGATGATCTCGCTGGCGCCGCCCGACGCCGTGACGAACCCGAACCGGGCGCCAGGCAGCGGGCCCCCGTGGTTAGCGAGCACGTCCGCCAGCAGCCCGGCGGTGATGATGAGGTCCTCCAGGCTGTCGACCCGGATGACGCCGTGCCGGCGGAACACCGCGTCGACCACCGCGTCGTCGCCGACCAGCGAGCCGGTGTGGGCGCGCGCCACCCGGGCGCCCGCCTGGCTGCGGCCCACCTTGACCGCGACGACCGGCTTGCCCTTGGCGAGCGCCTCCCCGGCCAGGGCGAGGAACTCATCCGGGCGGCGGACCGACTCGATGAACAGCGCGATGACCCTGGTCGCCTCGTCGTCGATGAGGTACCGCATGACGTCGGTCATCGACACCATCGACTCGTTGCCCATCGACACCAGCAGGCTGACGCCCACGTTGCGGGACTGGGCGAACGTCAGCACCGAGCTGGCCAGCGCCCCGCTCTGCAGCACCACGCCCACCGGGCCGGCCAGCAGCGGCTTGTCGATCGGCAGGCCGTAGGGCGTAATGCCGGCCGCGGCGTTGATGTACCCGTTCCCGTTCGGCCCGAGGATGGTCAGGCCGCGGCGGCGCGCCAGGTCCACCACCTGCCGCTCAAGCTCCGCCCCCGCCGCCCCCACCTCGGCGAAGCCAGAGGTCAGCAGCACCACCGAGGGGATGCCGTGGTCGGCCACTTCGGCCAGCACGGACAGTACCGCCGACGTCGGGACCATCAGGAAGGCGAGGTCAACCGGCCCGGGCAGGTCGGCGACGCGGGCGTAGCTCGGCTGCCCGTGCACCGGGATGCCGCGCGGGTTCACCAGGTACACCGGCCCGGCGAAGCCGTGGAGCTGCAGGTTGCCGAAGATGCTCCAGGACCAGCGGGACTTGTCGGTAGCGCCGATCAGGGCGACCGACCGGGGGTTGAACAGCTGCCTGACCTGGCCGGGGGCGCTGCTTGTGCTGCTTGTGCTGCTTGCGAGCGGAGTGGTCATCGTTGGCTCTCCTGGGCGAGTGGCATCGCGGACGGTGTGTCAGTCACCGATCTGGCCGAGCTTGGCGTGGCCCTTGAGCAGGTTCCGCGCAATCGTTCGGCGCTGGATTTCGTCGGTGCCTTCGAAGATGCGCAGCAGCCGCAGTTCGCGGTACCACCGTTCGATCGGCAGCTCCTTGGTGTAGCCCATCCCGCCGTGGATCTGGAGTACCCGGTCGACCACCTGGTTGGCCATGATGGCGCCGGAGAGCTTGGCGATAGAGGAGGCATGCCGGTTGTCGATGCCGTTCTGCAGCTGCCAGGCGGCGTGCAGGGTCAGCCACTTGACCGACTCGATCTCGACGTGCGAGTCGGCGATCTGCCACTGGATCGCCTGGTAGTCGGCGATGGGATGCCCCATGGACACCCGGTTCTTGGCGTGCTCGATCGCCATGCCGAGCATCCGCTCCGCGGCCCCGATCGCCCCGGCCGGGATCATGTAGCGCCCGTTGCCGATCCACTGCATGGCGAGCGTGAAGCCGTGCCCGAGCTCACCGAGGATGTTCCGCTCCGGTACCCGGACGTCCTCGAACACCAGGGAGGCCGGCCCCCATTCACCCATCGTGGGGATCGGCTCCGACTTCCAGCCCATGTCACGGTCGACGAGGAAGCAGGTCACTCCGCCGTCGGCGCCCTTGGCGGGATCGGTGACGGCGAAGACCATGACGAAGTCGGCCTCGTTGCCGTTGGTGATGAAGGTCTTCTCGCCGTTGATCACCCAGTCGCCGCCGTCCTTGACGGCCCTGGTCCTGATGTTGCGGGCATCGGACCCCGCCCCCGGTTCGGTGATCGCGAAGCAGCTGCGGCGCTCGCCGTTGATCGTGGGGATGAGGTACTGCTGCTTTTGCTCCGCGGTGCCCGCGTAGAGGATGTTGTCGGCCGTGCCGCCGAACCGGAACGGGACGTACGTACGGCCGGTCTCCATCGCGACGATCGCGGACATGACCGGGCCGAGGGCGATGCCCCCGTACTCCTCGGGGGTATTGATGCCCCACCAGCCGCCTTGTTTCGCCTTCTCCTGGAGGTCCTTTAGCTGCCCGGGCTCAAGCGGCGGCAGCCCGTGCCGCTCGTTGCGCAAGACCTGCGGCTCAAGCGGCATGACCTCCTGCTGGATGAACTGGCGGATCGTGTCGCGGACGGCACGCTCCTCCTCGGACAGCGAGAAGTCGATCATGAGTGAGTCCTTTCATCGGGGGTGTTGGCGCGGGCGACGAGGCGCTCAAGCGACCTCCTGAGCTCAAGGGCGGGCATGGCCTGCGGCCTAACCTTCCTGACCGTGCTGGTCGCGTCCTCGAGGGTCGCGCCGCCGACCAGCAGGTAGGCGATGGCGACGGTCGACGTGCGGGAAATGCCGGCCTGGCAGTACACGCCCACCCTGGTGCCCTCCCGGGCGAGCGCGGCGACGTGCGCGGCGGCCCGGGCGATCAGCTCGTCCTGGTCCGGTTCCAGGTCCATGATCGGGAAGTGGTCGATGGGGATCGGCAGCCGTGGCGGCCTGGTCTCGCCCCGCAGGTCCACGAGCCGCTCGGCACCGGCCGCGACCATGGCCATGGCCAGCCCGGCGTCGCCAAGCAGCACGTATTCGTCGAGCGTGCTCACGCCCACGACGTTGTATTCAGCTGCCCAAGACCCCGTGTCCGGTGCCGTCACTGCGCCTCCTGACGTTTTTGACGATGGGGTTGGCACTTTGGCCCGCTGGAGTCACGCGGCCTTCGCCGGGCGGAACTGCGTCCGGCCCCGGTCGATCACCACGGTGCCGTCTGTCCTGGTCGTCTGGAACAGCGCGGTCTCACTCTCACCGTCAGCACTGGCGCCGGTCAGCCAGATCGACACGGTCAGCGGCTCGCCGGGCAGCACCGGGCGGCTGAACCGGCCGGACATCGAACGGAACCTGGCGGGATCGCCATCGCAGAGCACGCGCAGCAACCCGCGCCCGGTGACCCCGTAGGTGCACAGGCCGTGCAGGATCGGCTGGCTGAAGCCGCCCCGCGCGGCGAACTTCGGGTCCACGTGCAGCGGGTTCCGGTCACCGGACAGCCGGTAGATCAGGGCCTGCTCCGGCCTGGTCTCCCTGACGACCTGGTGGTCGGGCGCCCGGTCAGGCAGCTCCCACGGCTGGTCAGCGCCGCGCGGGCCGCCGAAGCCGCCCTCGCCGCGGATGAAGGTGCCGCCGCGCGACGTCACGAGCGGCTCCCCGGTGGCGACGTCGACCGCCACGTTCTCCGTCACCACGAGGGCTCCGGACCCCTTGTCGTAGATGCCGGTGACGGTCGCGGTCGTGCGGACCGTGCCCTCGACCGGGAGCGGCCGGTGCAGCTCGAAGTACTGCTCGGCGTGCACCAGCATGGCCCGGTCGAAGTCCCCAAGGCTCCGGCCGGCCCTGGCCTGCGCCACCAGCACGGCGAAGGTGGGCAGCACCTGCTGCTCGATGCCCTGGCTGTTCTCCGTGGTGAACTCAAGCTCCTGGAGCGGGTCGCCAAGGCCAGCCCCGACGCCGACCGCGTAGAGCAGGGCGTCCTTGCTGTCCCACGACCTCAGCTGCGGTTCGCTTGGCACTCCCACCAGGCTGTGGTCGAGCCCCATGGCCCACCTCCGTCAGATGTCCTTGAACCTGGAATCCTGTTCTAGAAAATATTCTCAGTACCGCGGCTAGGCGTGTCAACCCTGTCTCGTCGGCGCTTGACACGGTCCGCTCCAGAGCAGACGATACTAGAACATTCTTCTAGGATTAGCTTCTGCTTACGGCGTTTACGACGTTTACGACGTTTACGACGTTTACGACGTTCCGACGCAGCAGCAGCGAGGGAGAGCGCACATGGGTGTCTTGGATGGCCGGGTCGCTATCGTGACGGGCGCGAGCCGTGGCATCGGGGCGGAGATCGCCCGCTGCTTCGGCCTGGCCGGCGCTGCCGTCGCGGTGGCGGCGCGGACGACGGAGGCGGGGATGTCGCCGCTGCCAGGGACGATCGGCGAGACCGTGCAGCAGATCCGCGACGCGGGCGGTACCGCGGTGGCGATCCCCACCGACCTGTCCAGGCCGGAGGACCGGGAGCGGCTGGTGAGCGAGGCCACCGCGCAGCTCGGCTCGCCCGACATCCTGGTCAGTAACGCGGCCGTCACCTACTTCACCCCGGTACTTGACTTCACGCCACGCCGGTTCCAGCTGATGTTCGAAGTCCAGGTCGAGGCGCCGCTCCACCTGGCCCAGCTCGTTGTCCCCGGCATGCGGCAGGCCGGCCGCGGCTGGATCCTGAACATCTCATCCGGTGCGGCCAGGCACCCGGCCATCCCGCCTGGTGCGCGCGCCGGGCGCGGCGGAACGGTCTACGGCATGTGCAAGGCGGCCGTTGAGCGGTTCTCCACCGGCCTGGCGGCCGAGCTTTACGGCGACGACATCGCGGTGAACGCGCTGTCGCCAAACCGGGTGGTCCCCACGCCCGGCACGATCTTCCACCACCTGACCACCGAGGACAACCCGGACGCCGAGCCGCCTGCGGTGATGGCGGAGGCCGCGCTCATGCTGTGCAGCGCCGACCCGAGGTCGCTGACCGGGCGGGTCACCTATTCACAGGACCTGCTGGCCGAGTTGCGCGGCACGGAGCTCCGTAGCACCGGGCCCGCTGCTCGATGACCCAAGGCCAGGACGAAGCGGCGCTCATCGGGCCCGCCGGAGTGCCGCGCCAGGTCACCGCGCGGGCCACGTGGCTGCTCGCGCCCAACCCGAGCCCGATGACCTTCGACGGCACCAACTCCTGGGTGCTGCACGAGCCGGGCAGGCGCGGCGCGGTGATCGTCGATCCCGGTCCCGACGACCCCGGGCACCTGTCTGCCCTGGTCGAGCTCGCGCTTGACCAGGGCGGCCGGGTAGACGCCATCCTCCTCACGCACGGGCATTCCGATCACAGCGCGGGGCTGCGGGAAACAGCCCGCAGGACCGGCGCCCCGGTCCTCGGGGCAAGTTCCCGGTGGTGCGATCGGGTCATCGGCGGCGGCCCCCTCGACCTGGGCGGGCTGCGCGTCGACGTGATCCCGACGCCAGGGCACAGCAGCGACTCGCTGTCGTTCTACCTGCCCGCCGATGAGTCGATGGTGACCGGCGACACCGTCCTCGGGCGCAGTGCCCCGGCCATCATGGACCCGGACGGCCGGGTCGACCAGACGATCGACTCGCTTTCGCTCATCAAGGAGCTGCTGGCCGACGGCGAGCCGCTGATCCTGCCAGGCCATGGCCCGCTGGTGACCGATCCGCGGGCGGTACTCGCGTTCGCGCTCACTGCCCGCGACGCCAGGCTGGCCCAGGTCGAGGAGGCGGTGCGGGACGGGCACGGGACCGTCGGCGCGATCGCCGACCGGCTGTACGGGCCGTTCGACGAGCGGATCAGGCGGATGATCGAGGCGACCGTCCGCGCCCACCTGCGGTACCTGCACGACCGGCGGCGGCTCAGCCGGCCGGTGCAGATCGACGGCTGATGCCTGGGCTTGCGTCGGGACGGCCGGGTTCTTTGAGTCCCCCGGCCGGGTGGGTGCGGGTCGACTGCCACCTGCACACGGTCGCGTCCGGCGACTCCGTGCTGACGCTCGAGGAACTCGCCGACCGGGCGCGGCAGGCCGGGCTCGACGTCGTGTGCGTCACCGACCACAACGTCACGCACGCCGCGGTGGCCGCGACCGAGCGTGACATCGGCGTGCGGGTTGTCGTCGGTGAGGAGGTCAGGACCCCGGACGGCGACGTGATCGGGCTGTTCCTCACCGAGCGGATCCCCTACGTGCTGCCGCTCGCCGAGGTCATCGGCCTGATCAGGGGCCAGGACGGCCTGGTCTACGTGCCGCACCCGTTCGACCAGGTCCGGTCGAGCCTGGGCCGCGTGCTGCCCAAGCTGTGCGCCGCGGGCGGCGTGGACGTCATCGAGGTCTTCAACGCCAAGATCGCGGACCAGTCACTCAACGCGCGGGCGGCCGGGCTCGCCAGGGAGTTCTCGCTGCCAGGCGGCGCGGGCTCGGACGCGCACGACGCGCCCGGCGTGGGCGCCGCCTACCTGGACATGCCCGACTTCGACGGCCCGGCCAGCTTCCTCGCCGCGCTTGCGGACGCACGCGTCACCGGAGAGTTCCGCGATCACGCACCGCGCTACCCGCGGCGACCACCCGGCTGAGCTGGGCCGCGCGGGATGCGTCACTTCTTGCTGTTATCTTCCTGTGAGGTTCCCCGTGTGCCGTTGGGCCGGCTGTAGCCGGCCACGTCAGCGGCCGAGATGACCCACCCAGCCGCGTCGCTACCTGGGCGCTGAGCGAGTGCCCTCAGCTATCGACCTCTCGGCGAGGGCCTGATTGTCCCCGACGAGTCCGGGCAGCAGCTTGAGGTGGACGATGGTGCTGTCAGCGGCAGGCAACGAGTCGACGACCTGGCACACAGCGGCGGTGTCTTCGTCGCCGTCGGCCTTTGTGGGGGGGAGGACGGGCCATGATTGTGGGTCAAACGCGCCAGGCACCCGCGAGCGCGGGGGTATCGAGCGGGCATTTCACCCGTACGTACCTAAAACTCCACGCGAAAACCGGCGCTGGACATCATCGTGGGTCAAAAGTGTCGCATTGCGCCGTCTTTGACCCGCGATCATGGGTTGATACCCCCTGGGGGTACGAGTCATCGGGAATGGCGGGGCAGCCAACCGGGCAAAGCTTCGATTCATGCATTTGCACCCCTGCTGAATAGCCACGACTGGGGCGCTCCTGACGATCCACCATGGCTGGCCGGGCCCGCCCGCGCCGCCGCGGCCGGGAGCCTCACCGGCGGGGCCTTGGCCCAGAACTCCAGAGCCGACCTTGCGGGGGGTTACGGACGGGGTCGGGGGGCCAGTTCGTGGGGTAGCCGCTGGCCTGGTAGACGGCCCTCAGCGCTTCGACGCATGTGCCGACGTCTCCTTCACCGCGGTCACGGATTCGAGTCATCGATCGGGCCTTGTGCAGTCCGGCATGGGTCTGGGCTCTCCCTGGCGAGGGCCGTCAGAGTGGGTCGAGGCGGCGCTTGAGCAGGCAGAACTCGTTGCCCTCTGGATCGGCGAGGACGTGCCAGGACGCCTGGTCAGGCTGACCGATGTCGACGAGTTCGGCCCCGGCGGCCAGCAGGCGCTCGAGCTCGGCGCCCTGATCGCGGTCGGTGGGGTTGACGTCGATGTGCAGCCGGGCATGCTCGTTCTTCGGCTCGTCGTTGCGGATGAGGAAGATCGTCGGCTGCGGGCCGCCGAATCCTTCGGGCGGACCTATCTCGATGCAGC
>JAWWPV010000591.1:0-6309 GCA_033854775.1 Trebonia sp. | reverse complement strand
ACAGGCGCAGGCACCGCACCGGGCGGGACCGGGGGATTCCCAGGCGGCGCGGGCGGCCTGTCGGGCAGCACCCAGGTCAGCAGCGCGCTGATCAAGCTGCTTGAGCAGGATGCGTCGCGGTACAAGTGGATCGCCGCGACCGAGGGCTCGCAATCGGCCGCCCCGATCGAGCTCGCCACCGGCGGTGACGCGGTCATGGCGATCGGCGGCTTCAACGGCACCGACCCGGCACCGACCCTGGCGCAGTTCGAGGCGATGGTCGCCAAGCACGAGATTCACTACTACGTCGGGCAGGGCAACAACAGCTTCGGCGGCGGCAGCGGATCCTCGGCGATCGCCTCCTGGGTGGCCGCCCACTTCAAGTCGGACACCGTTGGCGGCGTCACGGTCTACAACCTCACCACGGCGAAGTAGCTAGAACAACGTGGCCTGCTGGGGCCGTGCCCGTCGGCGGGCGCGGCCCTGGGCCTCGCCGCCGCGCCGGTCGAGCAGGGCCGGCTCGATCGAGGAGAGGAACGGGGACGGCGAGCATTCCGTGACCTCGCCGCGCAGCGTCCGCTTCGCCGCCGTGAGCAACGTCAGGCGGGTCGTGGCCCGGGTCATGCCGACGAAGAGCAGGCGGCGCTCTTCCGCGTAGTCGACCTCCGCGCCGCGCCAGGGGCGCAGCGGCAGCAGCCCGTCATCGCAGCCGACGATGAACACCACGGGGAACTCAAGGCCCTTCGCCGCGTGCAGCGTCAGCAGCGAGATCCGGTCGGCGCGCGGGTCCCAGGTGTCGACCTCGGCCCCGAGCGCGAGCTCGTCAAGGAACCGGTCCAGGTCGGTGCCGCACCGCGCCGCCAGCGGGCCAAGCACGTCGGCGGCGGTCTTGATCGCGGCGAGCGCTTCGGCACGCCTCGCCTCGTCCGCCACAGCAGTGTTCTTCGATTCCGCGGTCGCGCGCCGTGCCGCCTCGTCTAGCCGCGTGGAAACGGACACCCCGCCGGCTGGTTGTGGCACCGGGCCGCCTATAACCGGCTCGTTGCCACAACCACCCGGTGCGGTCACCGCGCCCAACGGGAGGGCGTCCGCGCGGAAGAAGCTCAGCGCGGCCAGGATTTCCGGGACGCCGGGCATCTCGGCCAGCCGGGAGTGCGCGCGGGACTGGAACGGGAAGCCCCGCTTGGCCAGGGCCTCGCCGACCGCGTTCGCCTGGGAAGAGGTCCGGTAGAGCACGGCGAAGTCGGCGAACGAGAGCTCGTGCTCGGTCCGGTCCCGCCCGTCGACCGTGCGGCTATCCAGGGCATGGAAGGAAGCGCCGCCGAGCAGCCGCTCGATCTCCGCCGCGACGGCCTCGGCTTCCTCCCACTCGTCGGCCACCGCGTGCAGCACCACCGGGCCGTCGGGAATGTCGGTCCTCGCGGGAATCAGCTCACGGCCAGGCACGAGCGTGCCGGGGCGGATCAGCTGCATCGCGGCCCGTACGATCGTCGGCGCGGACCGGTAGCTGCGCGACAGTCGCACCGTCGTGGCCACCGGGCCTGGATGCGTGACCCCGGTACCTGGCAGATCTGCCGCCGCATCGTCCGCCGCGCCGGCGAAGTCCTCCTGGAAACGCAGGAAGTAGCCGACATCACCGCCGCGGAACCCGTAGATCGCCTGGTCGGGGTCGCCGATCGCGCAGATCCGCGCACCCGGCGCGGCCAGCTGGCGGAGCATCAGGTACTGCTGCTCGTCCACGTCCTGGTACTCGTCGACGAACACGTCCGTCCACCGCTCCTGGTAATGGGCGGCGAGCGAGGCGTCCGCGCTGAGCAGCTCTACCGGGCGCGTGACCAGCTCGTCGACGTCGACCATGCCGCGCTCGCGCAGCGCCGCGTCGTACCGCGCGGCCAGGCCGTCGAGTTCGGGGTCGAAGCGCTCCCGCTCCGCGAAAACACTGTCCTCGGCCGCGTCGCCGCTCAATGCGGAGACGGCGGAGGCGACGGTGGAAGCCCGCACCCGTTTGGATGCCGCGATACGGGCACCGAGCGCGGCGGGACTGCCGCCCGCGGACAGCGACCGCAGGACCTCCTGGCGGGTCTTCTCATCCGCGACCTTCAGGTCCGCGTCAAGGCCGAGGAGCTTGCCCTGCTCGCGCAGGATCAGCAGGCCGAGACCGTGGAAGGTGGCGACCGTGACCCGCGCGGCGGCGTCCGCGCCGAGCAGCGCGGTGAGGCGGTCGCGGAGCTCGTCGCGGGCGCGGCGGGTGAACGTGACGGCCAGGCAGCGCTCCGGGAAGAGCGCTTCGCCCGCGGTGCCGATCCGGTGCGCGATCGCGTGCGTGAGCACCCGGGTCTTGCCTGCGCCCGGTCCCGCCACGACGAGCAGCGGTCCGCCGTCGTGGGTGACGATCGACTGCTGCTCCAGGTCAAGGCCGGCGAGCGGCACCGCCACCACGGCCGGCTCCGCTTGCTCAGCAAACGGCTCCGCCGCAGCGCCGGCCGCCGGAGTCCTGGCCGGCGTCCTGGCCGGCTTGCTTGAGGCCTTGGGGACGTCGAACAGCGCCGCGCCCGCCAGCTCATCGGGGTCGAACAGCCGGATCGTCCCGTACACGCCGTCGTAGCCGGCCTCGCGGCGCACATCGCCGCGGCGCAGCCTGGCGATGGCCTCGGCGACGATCGACGGCGCGCCTGCCGCGAGGTCATCGAGCGGCACGTCGCCGAGGATGCCGAGTTCCGCCCCGAAGCGGTCCACCATGGCACTGACCTGGGCGGTGACCGACTTGGACTTCGGGCCGACGCCGGCGATCTCGCCGAGGATCTCCGGCAGCGGCACGAACGAGGCGAATCCCGCCGCGCCGTCCGGCCGGCAGCCCTCCGGCCGGTCGGCGAGCGCGTCGACCCGGTGCTGCACGCCGATCGTCGGTTTCTTCCCGCAGGCCGGGCACTTGCCGCCGGCCTCGCGGGTCTCCTCCGGGGTCATCCGGACGTCGCAGGCACGGTGGCCGTCGAGGTGGTACTTGCCCTCTTCCGGGAAGAACTCGACGGTGCCGCCGAAGCCGTCCCCCGTCCGCAAAGCCTGATAAATCCCGAAATAGTCGGGTTCCGGCAGCTCGAACGCCGTGGCCTCCCGCCCCAGCATGGGAGGCGAGTGCGCGTCGGAGTTGGAGACGAGCCGGTACTCGTCGAGGCTGGAGACGCGCCAGTTCATCGCCGGGTCGCTCGACAGGCCGGTCTCGATGGCGAAGATGTGCGAGGCGAGGTCCGCGTAGCAGTCAGAAACCCGGTCGAACCCGGACTGCGACCCGAGCACCGCGAACCACGGCGTCCAGGCATGCGCGGGCACCAGGTAGCATCCGTCGCCGCCGGAGAGCGTGATCTCCAGCAGGTTCCGCGAGTCAAGCCCGAGGATCGGCCGGCCGTCCGAGGCGAGGTTCCCCACGCGGGCGAGCGCCCGCGTGATCTCATCGACGGCGTCGAGCGACGGCGCGTAGAGCAGGTGGTGCACCTTACGCGTGCGTTCGTCCCGCTTGTATATCGTTGAGATCTCCGACGACAGCATGAACCGCACGGGCGTGCGGCACGCGGGCGGCAGCGTGTCGTGGACGGCCCGCTCCAGTTCAGGCCGCAGCCGGAAGAGGCCAGGCGCGTCCGGCACCAGCTTCGCACCGAGTTCTTCCCGCCACACCGGGTGCGTGAAGTCACCGGTTCCGACGACGCCGATGCCCTTGCGCCCCGCCCACCAGGCGAGGTGCTCAAGGTCGCAGTCCCGGCTGCAGGCGCGGGAGAACTTAGAATGAATGTGGAGGTCCGCGTAAAAGCGCACCGCCCCATCATTCCGAACGGGAGCGTGCTCCGCCTCGCTCTTCCCGCTTTGCGCCCAAGAATAAGGCTCCTATCCCGCGGCCGGAATTACGCCTCGGGGAACGACCCCCAGGTGTCAGGGACGAACTCCTTGCCGGTCACCGGGTGCTTGTAGTGGAACGGCAGCGTGGTCGTCTCCGGCCACAGCCGCGGCGCGTTCTGGAGCAGCTCGTCGGGACCGTACGGGTCCTCCGGGTAGGTGACCGACGCGTTGGGCACGTAGTCGACCGGGGTGTGCGCCCAGCCCGCCTCCATCGTCCCGTGCCAGAACGCCCGGTAGAACAGCTTCTTGACCTTCCAGGTCCCGCCGACGTTCACATAGGTGTTCTCGTAGACCCCGCCCTCCATCCACTGCCTGACGGGCGTCTCCGGCGTGGCGACCAGCTCGTGGGTGCCCGCCTGCATCAGCGTCCGGTAGCGGGCGTAGGCGGTGCGCCGGTCGGGCGCCACGCTGATGAGGTCCTGCAGCATGGGGTGCTCCAGGAGCCGCCCGAACTGCGGACCGTTGTGCCCGTCGGCGAACCGGGACCTGAACCGCCCCGTGTACAGCCGCCCGGCACCGGCGCGGCCCTTGTAGACGCCGCCGATGAAGATGACCTCGCAGTCCTCATCGAACAGGTCGACGACCTCGTCGTAGTAGCACTTGTCCAGGTAGTAGCCGTAGGCGTGCTGCAGCCTCCTGATGGCGAGCTCGTCCTCGACCATGCCGAGCCGGTGCTCTAGCTCGGCGACTCGCTCCTCTGCCGTCATCGCGACCTCCACTATCCGACTCGTTGCGCTAGCTGCTCATTCGACACCCAGTTGCCGTGCAGGCCGCCAGGCATCCTGATCGGTATCTTCAGCGTCGCGACCGGGGACTCGTCGATGCGCTGGGCGTCGAGGATGAGCAGGTCGGTCGTCCCGGTCTCGTGCCGGTCGACAAGCTGCATCACGTAGCCCTCGCCGTTCGCGGTCGCCGTCCCGGCCGGCGGCACGAAGATCGCCTCCTGGACCGTGGAGTTCCGCCCGGCGAACCGGGTCTTCATCGTCCCGGAGACCGGGTCGATCTGGCCGAGCCAGCGGAATCCCGGAAGCCCGTCGTCGGGCTTATCGCCTGGCACTTCGGTCAGGTTGATGACACCGAACCGGTACCCGCGTGTCGCCCAGCGGTCGTCGGTGCGCGGGAACTCGCCGGAGCAGCCGGTGAGCCGCCGCTGCGCGAACGCCGTCGTGCCGTCGCCCTGGTCCGGCTCCGCCGCCGTGTCGATCGTCCACCGGGTGAGCTGCGCGCTGGCCCTCTCCGGGTCGAACGGCGCGCCGGTGATGTCGGGGAACCACGGGAACGCCGACTTCTCGCCCACGGGCGTGTCGATGTGGATGTGCCGGCCGTCGTCGTGCGCGTTCATGATGTGCGAGGCGAACCGGTTCGTGCCGCGGTACCAGCGGACGGTGTTTCCCTTGCGGGGGACCACGCCCAGGTAGACGTCCTCGGAGCCGTCCCAGACGTAAATCGGCCCGCCCGCCGCCAGGCGCTCGGGGGACGCGGTGAGCGGGATGATCGGGAAGACCACGAAGTTTTCCGTTACCGCCCAGTCGTGGACCATCGACGCGTACGGCGCCTCGAACCAGGCCTCGTGCACGATCCGGCCGCTGGCGTCCGCCTCGTAGTAGGCGATGTCCCGTGTCGCCTCGCCCTTGGCCATGTACCCGAAGAACACGAGCTCGCCGGTGCGCGGGTCGATCTTCGGGTGCGCGGTCGCCGTCTGGGAGGTCAGGTCACCCTCCCAGGTGAACTCCCCGACGGTGTCGAGCGTGTCCGGGTCGATCTGGACCGGCGCGCTGTCCTCCTTGGAGGCGAGCAGCCGGCCGCCGTGCCAGTACACGTTGGTGTTGGCGAGCCCGCGGCTAAGTCCGGCCACGGACGGGTCGTCGGTGAACGGGTTCCGGTAGGCGCCGAACAGCGACCGCCGCGCCTCCCGTTCCGCCACGAAGCGCGGCGTCCGCACGTACCGGGACCTGAAGTCGCAGTAGCCTCCTCCGAACCGGAACATCGCGACCATGCCATCGGCGTTGAAGTAGAAGTCACGCTCGACGAACGGTGGCCACGCCGGGTCGGCGCCGACCCGGTAGTAGGTGCCGCGCAGGGACGCCGGGATCTCCCCTTGCGTCACCTCAACCCCGCGGATCTCGCCCTCAAGCCGTACGGGCGCGAACCGCCCCTGGAAGCTGGGCTCGTCAGGGAACCGCACCGTCATCTCGCACCACCCTCCACTGGGTCGCGCTGAGCGTAACGCGGCGACCCAGCCCGGAGAAGGGCGGCGAACGCCCGATTCACCCCCGCCGTCTTGTGCCATAAGGACAAAATCGATCATCCCGAACGGATGCGCGCTCCGCATGCCCCGTCTACCCGCCTCTGGCGGCAGATGTGGGATACAAAGGGCCCTCCCGGGGGCCCTTTGTATCCCACATGATTACTGCGCCCTAGGCGGCGGGGAGGATCACCTCG
>JAWWPV010000590.1:0-3001 GCA_033854775.1 Trebonia sp. | reverse complement strand
GTGCGAGACCTCGTCGTACGACAACAACCTGGCGTCGTGGACCATGAGCGGGGAGTACGAGCTGAAGAAGGACCGCGACCGGTTGTTCTGGGCGGGCGGGTTCCTGTGGGCCGGGCAGGACTACATCGGCGAGCCGACGCCGTACAACCAGTTCCCGGTGAAGGCGTCGTTCTTCGGCGCGGTGGACACGGCCGGGTTCGCGAAGGACATGCGCTACCTGTACGACAGTCAGTGGAGTCCCGCGCCCATGGTGCACATCGTGCCGATGGACTGGACGTCCTGGACTGCCGGGCAGCCGGTGTCCGTGTGGGTGTACGCGAACGTCGCTACCGTCGAACTGTTCCTCAACGGTCGGTCGCTGGGGAGGAAGAGCTTCGACCGGAAGGTCACCGCGTACGGCGAGCCGTACCTGGAGACCACCGAGCCGACGCTCGACGACTACAACTACCCGTCCGGCAGCTACACGTCGCCTAACGGGTCGACGGGCAAGCTGCACCTCACGTGGACCGTGCCGTTCGCGCCCGGTTCGCTCGTGGCCGTGGCTTACGGAGGCGGCGGGGCGGAGGCAGCCCGCGATGAGGTGCGGACGGCGGGGCCGGCCCGGGCGCTGTCGCTGTCACGCGACGCGGCGTCGGCCGTGCTGACCGCGGACGGCACGTCGCTCGCCTATGTCACGGCGTCGGTGGTCGACCACGCCGGCGTGGTGGTCCCGGGCGCGGCACCGGTGATCCGTTTCGCCGTGTCGGGCGCCGGCACCCTGAAGGCGACCGACAACGGGCGGCAGGAGAACGCCACCGGGTACACATCGGCGGCGCAGGCCGCGTTCTTCGGCCAGGCGCTCGCCGTCGTCGGCTCGACCAGGGAGCCGGGCGCCGTCACGCTCAGGGCGACCGCGGAGGGGCTGGCGGCGGCGACGCTCACCCTGCGTTCCGTCCCGGCCGGCGGCGCCGCCGTGCCGGGGATCGTGAACCGCACGGGCGCGAGCGGAGCGGCGGCCGCGAGCGTGCCGGGGACCGCGGATGCCCCGGCATCGGGCGCTGGCCCGGTGGCTGACGCCAGCTTCTCGGGCCAGCCCACTACCCTTCCGGCGATGATGCTTGACGGGAACCTGAGCACCTACTGGTCGAACTACTACGACCAGGCTGCGACGGCTAATATCCGCGCGGTCAGCGTCTCGGACCCGGATGACTGGGTGTCCCTGTCGTGGCCGTCACCGCAGCGCCTTACCGGACTGACCGCGTACTTCAGGACGGGCGGCGCGCTGGCGCGGCCGGCGTCGGTCACGGTGTCGGTCTGGAACGGCCGCGACCTGGTGCCGGCGGCGAACCTTCAGGTCGCCTGGGCAAGCGCGTCGGACGAGCCGACCTCCCTCAGCTTCAACGCGGTCACGACCACGCTGGTCCGGCTCACCATGACCAGCGCCGCGCCCG
The DNA here is from genome assembly GCA_033854775.1 of Trebonia sp. Lineage (GTDB taxonomy): Bacteria > Actinomycetota > Actinomycetes > Streptosporangiales > Streptosporangiaceae > Trebonia. The sequence goes on along the minus strand of JAWWPV010000590.1, from coordinate 1,571 downwards.
GCACCGGGGGTGGCTTCCTGGCGATCGCCTCCCTCACCGCCGTCCTCGCCTGAAGAGGGCCCGCTCGCCGCGCGGCTCCGAGCAGCCGCGATGTCACACTCCGCGGCCCGGTCTCGTCCACTTCCGTCAGTAGTAAATCGTCGCGGTAGGGGTGGGCAGATGAAAATCGCGGTGGCAGGCGGAACGGGCGTCGCCGGACGCTGGACGGTTGAGGCGCTGCGCGCCGATGGTCACGAGGTGATCGTGATCGCCCGTTCGGCCGGCACTGACCTGGTGACCGGTGATGGATAGACCGGGTGCCGTACGGCTACTACCAGGGCAAGCTGCTCCAGGAGAAGGTCCTTCAGGAGTCGCCGGTGCCGGTGAGCATCCTGCGCGCGGCGCAGTTCCACGAGTTCCCCGGGCAGTACCTAGACAAGTTGCCCGGGCCCGTCGTGATCGTCCCCCGCTGGCGCGCCCAGCCGGTCGCCGCCCGCGAGGTCGGCGCGGCGCTCGCCAGGATCGCCGCTGGCGATCCCGTGGCCATGTCCGAGCTCGCGGGCCCGCGGGAGGAGATAATGGCGGACATGATCCGCCAGGTCGTCCGCGGACGCGGGGACAGGCGCCTGGTCGTCTCGGTGCGCCTGCCCGGCGCGACGGGCAAAGCGATGGCGGCGGGCGGCGGCCTGCCCGGCAGGCCGGGGCTGCGCGGGACGCAGACCTTCGCCGACTGGGTGATCGAGCAGCGGGCGCGGGGCACGCTGTGACGACCGAGCCTGACCTGCTGGCCGCTGCCTTCAGCCGGGCGCGGCCGAGGCTGGTCCAGGTAGCGTACGCGATCATCGGCAGCCATAGCGACGCCGAGGACGTCGTCGCGGACTGCTGGTTCCGGCTGGTCGCCGCGGATAAGGACAAACCAGTGCGCGACGTGGAGGCCTGGGCCGCCGGCGGAGCGGACCGCGTTCGTCCTGCACGACCTGTTCGGCTTGACGTTCGATGAGGTAGCGGCCATCGTCGGCCGGGCGCCGACGGCCGTCAGGCAACTCGCCTCCCGCGCCAGGCGGCACGTCCGCGGGCAGTCCCCCTGGCCATCGACCGGCGCGGCCGAGCACCGGCGCGTGGTCGAGGCGTTCGCCTCGGCGGCGACCTCAGGCGACCTCGCGGCGCTGATTCGCGTGCTCGACCCGGACATTGTCCTGGTCAGCGATCGCCAAGGAACAACCAGGCGACGTGATCGACCGCGTCGCCGTCAACGGGGCGCCGGGATTCGCCGTCTACCAGCAGGGCGAACTCGTCACGATCGTCTCCGTGACAGTGGCAGCCGGCCGGGTAACCCGCCTGGACCTGGTGCGCGCACCCGGCAAGCTGCCCCGCCTGGCCAGGTAACACCACATTTCGTTCGGAATCCGGGTGAACTCCGTGGCCCCCGGGCAGGTCTGGGGTGACTCGCTGAAGTGGTACTTCGGGCACCTCGCCAAGCAGCGCGACGTGACCGTCGAGGAGCGACGTCATCACCGCGGGCGCGCAGCGGCGTACTCCGGCCCACGCGCGCGAGGTGGCGAGCGGCTGGTCCTATTGCTCTGGTGATGGCT
>JAWWPV010000589.1:0-4610 GCA_033854775.1 Trebonia sp. | reverse complement strand
CACCGGCGGCGAGGAAGAAGGCGGCGGCGCCTGGGGTGCGCAGCAGGGGACGGTAGCCACCAGCGGCGTGGGACATGAGCGTGTCCTTCATCGCCGCCCAGCGGGGCGAGCCACCTAGGGCCGCCGGCGCCTAAGTAATGCAGAAAGGTGCGGCCCGTGGCCCGCCGGGGGACGTCCAAGACTGCGGCGGGACGGGACACGCGCCCTCGCCGCCGCCCCGACACCGGGCGGAGGAGAAACGTCGAGCCCAGGCCAAGGCGGGTCTGGGCGACTGCGACAACGATAACAGAGCGGCAAGGGAACGGCAGCGGGCAACCGCAAGCACGGGACACCAGCGGCCCGATGGGCTGCCCACGCGGCCCGCCGCGCAACAGCCACCAACCGCCGCGGCCGATTTCAGCGGTTGGTGTCCGCCGTGATGTGCTCGAACAGACCCGCATGGATGCGAGTGCGCACCCCCTTGGCCCACGGCTCATCCAGCTCGTCGATATCGAGGGCGGCCACGTTGTTGAGGAGCATGCCGAAGGCGAGGAACGACTTCACCGTCACCGGGTCCAGGCCTGCCGTATCGGCAACCGTGTCCCACATGCGGGCGAGTCGCGCCCGCACAAGATCGCGGACCTCGTTGTCACCGCAGGCGGCAAAGCCTTGCAGCTGCAGCAAGAGGGTGGTGCGGTCCGCCAGCAACTCGTAGTACTGCGCCCCCATCAGCGCCAGCGCGTCAAGGCCCCGGGCGCCGGCGGCGGCCTGCGCCATGCCGTCGCTGAAACGATCGAAGGCTGCGCCGACCAGCTCCACGAACAGCGCCTTCTTGGTCCCGAACATCCGGAACACGTAGGCCTGCGTGATGCCCGCCTCGTGCGCGACCGCCTCGATCGACGCACCGTGAAGTCCATGATTCGCGAACTCACCCGCGGCGATCCCCAGCACCTGGGAGCGCCGTTCCGATCCGCTCATACGCGCAGCCATGCTGATCAGATTACTAGTTACTAACTACTAACACGTATCTTGGCGTGGTGAGCGATGACATCTGGGCCACTTTGGCCGGCCAATTTGCCGACGAGGCGTACGCCTCGGTGAAGGGGCACGTGCGCACCTACGTGATGCACCAGCAGCTGCTTGAGCATCTGCCGCCACCTCCGGCGCCGGTGCTCGACGTCGGCGGCGGCGCGGGCCACCAGTCGTTTCCGCTGGCCCAGGCCGGCTACGACGTGACGTTGCTTGACCCGTCGCAGGCGATGCTGGACAAGGCTCAGCAGCGCCTGGCGCGGCTGCCCGCTGAGGCCCGGCGACGGGTGACGCTCGTGCAGGCCGACGGCGAGAACGCCGACGAGGCCGTGAACGGCCGGCGCTTCGCCGCCGTGTTGTGTCATGGCGTGCTCGGGTACCTGGCACAGCCGGAACCGCTGGTCAGCCAGCTGTGCCGGTGCGCCGCCGCCGGCGGCGTCGTCTCGATCATGACGGGCAACGCCAAGGCGTCGGCGGTGCGCCCGGCCCTGGAGCGGCGGTGGGACGACGCCCTGGCGGCGTTCGACGCCAGAACCGAGATCGGGGTGCTGGGAGTGCCGGGCCGGGCCGACACGGTGGAGGAACTCAGCGAGCTCATGCGGAGCCTTGGCGTGGAGCCGTTGCGCTGGTACGGGGTATGGCTGTTTGTCGACTGGCTCGAGTTCAGCGGGGCCGAGTTGGACCCCAGCGATGCAAAGCAGCTAGCGGCGACGGCCGCAGTCGAACTGGAAGCCAGCCGGCGAGACCCCTACCGCCAACTCAGTCGCGTCTTTCATCTCCTTGGGCGCAAGAGTCCGAGCTGACGGGACACGTTGAGGCCCCACGGCCGGAAGAGGATGCTTGGGACATGGCTGACATGATCGGGCATCCCGCCGCCGGGATCGCGGCGGCGGTCAGGGCCGGCGAGGTCACGGCAAGCGAGGTCGTCGCCGGGCATCTCGACCGGATCGCCCGGCTGAACGCGGAGCTAGGCGCGTTCGTCCGCGTCAGGGCCGCGGAAGCGGCCGCGGAGGCCCAGGCGGTTGACGCGCGGGCGGATCGCGCGGAACTGCCGCTCGCCGGGGTTCCCGTTGGAGTCAAGGACTGCGTTCCCGTGGCCGGGGAGCGGATGGGCTACGGAAGCGCCGCCTTCCCGCCCGTACCGCAGGAACACGACCATCCGGTGGTCGCGCGGCTGCGCGCCGCCGGCGCCGTCGTAGTGGGCCTGACGAACCTGCCTGAGCTCGCGATCTACCCGTTCACCGACAGCGTCTACGGCATCGCGCGCAACCCGTGGGACCTGCGGCGGACGCCAGGCGGCTCGTCGGGAGGCGGCGCGGCCGCAGTGGCATCCGCGCTGGTCCCGCTCGCGCACGGCACCGACGGCCTCGGGTCGGTCCGGATCCCTGCCGCCGCCTGCGGGCTGTTCGGCATCAAGCCGGGAACGGGCGTGGTTCCCGGCGATCCGGGCAAGAGCGACTGGTACGGCCTGTCCGAGAACGGCGCGCTAGCCGCTACGGTCGCCGACGCCGCCCTGATGCTGGGGGTGATGGCCGGCACGACCTACTCCCCTGGCGAGCCGGGCCGGCTGCGGATCGCCGCGTCCGTCCGGCCGCCCGGCCCTGGCATCGTGATCCACCCGTCCATTAGCGCGCCGACCCGCGCCTGCGCCGAGCTGCTCGGCAAGTCAGGACATGAGGTCACGATCGCCGATCCGCCCTACCCCGGCTGGCTGGTCCCCGTCGTGCTCTCCTACTGGTTCGCTGGCCCGGCCGAGGAAGCCGCCGGGCACGCGGCCGGGATGGAACCGCGCACCCGCCGTCATGTCCGCGCAGGCGAACTAGCGGTGCGCGCACGCCCGCCGCGCGCGTCCGATCGCGCGCGGCTGCGCGTCGCGCTCGCGTCGTTCTTCGACCGCTACGACGTGCTGATCATGCCGACGCTGGCCCGTCCGTGCCCGCCCGCGCGCCGGTACGGCGAGCGATCCTGGCTGCGCAGCGTCGCGACCGCGCTGATGTTCGCTCCGCTGACCGGCGTGTGGAACCTCGCGGGCTTCCCCGCGGCGTCGGTGCCTGTCCCCGGCCAGGGGCTGCCCGGCGCGGTGCAGCTCGTGGCCGCTCCTGGCCGCGAGCAGACGCTGCTCGCGCTCGCCGCCGAGATCGAGCGGGTCAGTCCCTGGCGGCGGCACGCTCCGGCTTACGATCCGGCCCGCTAGGCGGCGTAGCCGGCGGCCTTGAGCACCTCGACGCGGACGACCACGCGGACCGCGCCCGGCCTGTCCTCGCCCGGGTCCTTCCCGTCGTACTTCCACGACAGGCCGGTGTCGAAGCGCCGCCCGGTGTCGGGCGTCATCGACGTGATGCCGCGCAGTTCGACGTAGTTCTCCGGGTCCGCGGAGTCAATCACCGTGACGCTCACCCGCGGGTCGCGCACCATGTTGCGGTGCTTCAGCCGGCCCTCCACGGTGGAGAACAGCAGGTCGTCACCGTCGCGGCCGATCCACATCACGGAAGTCTGCGGGCTGCCGTCGGCGTTCACCGTGGCCAGCACCGCGTAATTGCGCCCGTCGATGAGCTTGACCGCCGATTCACTCAGCCGGATTCCCATGGGGGCACGGTAACAGGGAGGCGAGCGAGCCGTGCACGACCCGGCCGCCGACCATCGTGGCGACCGCGGTGATGTCCCTGATCTCGTCGGCGGGGACGGTGAGGTAGTCGCGGTCGAGGACCAGCAGGTCGGCGAGCAGGCCTGGCCTGACGGAGCCAAGGTCGTTCTCCCTGAACATCAGCTGGGCGTTGCTCCGCGTGTGCGCGATGAGGGCCTCGTCCCTGGTGAGCGGCTCGTCGAGGGTCCGCTCGCCGCCAAGGGACCGGCCGGTCACCGCCCACCACAGGGTGACGAACGGGTTGACCTGGGCCGCGCGTGTCCCGTCGGTGCCCAGGCCCCAGCTCAGCCCGCTGTCACGGAGCAGCCGCAGCGGGGCGGGCGCCGACCGGGCGGCGCGGATGACCCCCTGGCTGCGGAGCTGGACGGTGACGCCGAGCCGTCGCGCACGCTCCAGGTGCGCCGCGGTGATCCCCTCCGCGTGCGTCACCGACCAGCGCAGCGGCCGGATCGGGCGGTGCCGGTCGGCCCGCTCGTAGGCGTCGAAGACCAGGTCAAGGCCGCGGGTGGTTACCGAGTGAGTCTGCACCGGCCAGCCGCCGGCGGCTGCCGCCGCGAGGATCTCCCCGGCGGCCTCGATGTCCCTGGCCGAAGGGCGGGGCGGGCTGGCCGGGTGATCCCAGTGGAAGGCCGCGTGGTAGATCTCACCGACCGCGATCCTGTCGTACCAGCGATCGCCGTCGAAGGGCCTGGCCCGCCGGATCCGCTCGGCTAGGTGCGCGGCGCCCTGGCCGCCCGCGCCGTCGCCCAGCGTGGTGAGGATCCGCAGGGTCAGTTCCCCGCGCGCGGCCATGTCCGCGACGGTGGCATAGGACGTCTCGGCGACGCCCACGCCGCCCGGGTCGAAGATCGTGGTCAGCCCCAGGCGGTTGTACCAGGACATGGCGGCCCGGACCGCCGCCTCGCGGTCGGCGGGTGCGGGAAAACCGGACGCCGCGCGGCTGAGCGCGACGAGCCCG
>JAWWPV010000588.1:0-3317 GCA_033854775.1 Trebonia sp. | reverse complement strand
GACGCGGATGCGGTCCGCTCGCAGGGCGAGGCGGGTGACGAGGGTGTCATAGACGGGGCGCTGGGCGAGGATTGTCGAGGTGGCGGTGCGTCGCTGGCCGTTGAGCGCGAAGGCGCCGAACAGCGCGCTGTCGGTCGCCTGGTCGAGGTCGGCGTCGGCGAAGATGAGGCAGGGCGCGTTGCCGGCGAGTTCGGCGGACAGGATTTTGCGGTGCGTGGCGGCCTCGAGCATGACCTGCTGTCCGGTGGCGGCCTCGCCGGCGAACGACAGCCGGGCCACGCCGGGGTGGGCGATCAGGGCGTCCCGCGCCTGGGCGCCGGGGGCCTTGGGGTGGCGGGAGCCGTGCACGATGTTGAGTACGCCGTCGGGCAGGCCCGCCGCGGTCGTGATCTCCGCCAGCAGCGCGGCCGGCAGCGGCGCCCACTCATCGGGCTTGAGCACGACCGTGCAGCCCGCGGCCAGGGCGGGCGCGACCGCTCGCGCCTGAGCCAGGAACGGCGTGCGCCATGGCGTGATCAGCCCGGCGACGCCGGCCGGGCGCTCCACCAGGTAGCCGGGCCGGCCCGGCGCGAAGGACGCGTCGGCCGCGGCCCGCGCCCCGATCAGTTCCGCGGCGCTGCGGAAGACTTCACGCCCTCGTTCGGACTGCTCCCTCGCCTGGGTGACCGGCAGACCCGTGCCCAGCGCCTCGGCGGCGGCGATGTCGGCGGCCCGCGAGTCGATCGCATCCGCGATACCGTGCAGGACACGTGCCCGGTCCAGTGCCGCCATCCCGGGCCATGGCCCCGTCTCCAGCGCGGCCTGTGCCGCTAGCACCGCCTGGGTAACGTCGCCGGCGACGCCTACCGCGACCTGCGCGTACTCCTTGCCGGTCGCCGGGTCGGCCACGCCGAACGTCTTCCCGAGCGCGCTGCGCACGTGCCGCCCGCCGATGAAGTGGCTGACGGTCTCCGGTACCACGATGCCTCCAGGTCTCTTGCTTACAGGTGCGCCGAGCGCAGCTTTTCCCGGTAGCGCAGGGGCCGGAGGGAGAAGTCCCTCCCCCCGGCCCTCACTTTCGCCTCGTGAACGCCTAATGCACGGTGCTTACTTCGGCATGTGCTGGGTCGCGCCTGGACGCGGCGGCAGCGCCTGCTGGGAGGCCGTCTTCTGGGCGGCCAGGTTGGCCGCCGTGGTGGTGGGGTTGAACTGGGTGCTGGTCGGGGCCGCCTTCGGCTTGCCCGGGTGCAGGGCCCCGGTGAAGTTGCTGAAGGTCGTCCGCCGCCAGCGGCTGACGTTGGGGAAGGTGACCGGCCCGGTGCCGGACAGGCCGCCGGCCGCCGCCACCGCCTCGATGAGCCGCAGGCAGGAGGTGTGGTCAGAGACTTCGGAGAAGATCTGGCCGCCCACCGACCAGGGCGAGACGACGAAGCACGGCACCCGGAACCCGGCGCCGATGGGCAGGCCGCCGCCGGGGGTGCCGGCCGGGGAGGCCAGGGTGACGAACTCCTCCGGGTAGAGGCGCGGGTCGGGGGTCGGCGGGGGCACGTGGTCGAAGAACCCGTCGTTCTCGTCGTAGTTCAGCACGAACACGGTGCTGTTCCACAGTTCCTCGTTGGCCGCCAGGGCCTCGAGCTTGGTGGCGAGGAACTGGGCGCCGGCCGCGGGCAGCGCCGGCGGGTGCTCGTCGGCGGCGGAGGTAGACCCGATGAACGACACGTCGGGCAGCGTCCCGTTGGCGCAGTCCTCCTCGAAGCCCATCTCCGGGTTGCTGGCCGGCGTCGGGTTGAGCGGGTCGCCGATCCCGCCCGGCGTGCCGTCGCCAAACAGCGTGCCGTTCGACGTCACGGCGTTGAAGAGGGCGTCGGGCACGAGCCCGCGGGTCTGGAACTGCGTGAAGTAGTTGGTGATCGTGTTCTGCGGCCAGCCGGCGTTCTGGTAGAACTTGTACTTGATCCCCGCCTTGTACATGGTCTCGGGGCCGCTTTCGTAGGTCAGGTCCCGGTGGCCCCCGGTCTCGATGACCGGCCCGCCGGCCTTCCCCTGCGGGTCGATGCCGCCCTCTTCCCACATGAGCCGGTTCGTGTCGGTCGGGCCCATGACGGCGCAGTGGTAGTTGTCCGACAGCGTGAAGGCCTTGGCGAGTGCCCAGTGGAAGGGAATGTCTTCCTCGGTGTAGTAGCCCATGGTGAACGAGCCGTTGGCGTCGCCGTCGGAGGCGAGGTGGGTGAGCAGCCAGCCGTCCATCGCGCCCTGGTTCCAGGACGCGTGCTGGTCGCGCCAGTCGTGCGACAGCGACGGGACCCGGGCGGCACCGGTGCTGATGGTTGACATGTGCCAGGGCTCAAGGTAACCGTCGGGGTTGGCCGGGTCGGGCTGCTGGAAGACCGGCCGGCCGTTCGGTAGCCGGATCGCGGTCCGGTCGTTGAAGCCCCGCGCGCCGGGGAAGGTGCCGAAGTAGTGGTCGAAGCTGCGGTTTTCCTGCATCTGGAAGACGAGGTGCTTGACCTGGGACAGGTCGAACCGCTGGGGCGTGCGGGTGGCCGCCTTGGCCAGGTTCTCGGGCAGGACGCCGGCCAGCCCGGCGGCGCCGGCCACGGCGGCCGCGCTGGCCACGAAGCTGCGGCGGTTCATCCGCAGGCCGAACGAATGCGTGCGTTCGTCAGTCATGAGTGTCTCTTCTTCGTCTCGTAGCGGCGCGTCAGGAGTGAGCCGGAGCGGTCGGGCCGGCCGCGCTACCGGACTGGGCCAGGCCGGTGACCTCGGCGATCTTGCTGTTGCTGGTGTCGGCGATGTACAGCGCGTCCGTGCTCTGGTCGACAGCGACCCCGTAAGGGGTGTTCAGCCGCGACGCCGTCGGGGCCGCGCCGTTGCTCTCGCCGCCCGCCGACGGGATACCGCCGCTCGCGGAGGCCGAGTTCACGACGGTGGAGATGACGCCGGCCGGGGTGACCTCGCGGATGGCGTTGTTGAAGGTGTCAGCGATGAACAGGTCGCCGGCGCCGTCAACGGCCACGCCCTGGGGGACGTTCAGCTGCGCGCTCGTCGCGGGACCGGCGTCGCCGGAGAACCCGCCCAGGCCGTCGCTGGCCTTGTCGGCGGCGTAGTCGCCGGCCACGGTGGTGATGATCCCGGTCGTGGCGTCCACCCGGCGGATCACGTTGTTGGAGGAGTCGGCGATGTACAGGTTGTCCTTCGCGTCCACCGCGAGGCCGGTCGGCTCGTTCAGCTCCGCGAACGCAGCCAGGGGCCCGTCTCCGGAGTAGCCGGCGACGCCGTCGCCGGCGACAGTGACGATCTGCCCCTGCGGGGTTACCTTCACGACCCGGTTGTTGTAG
>JAWWPV010000587.1:0-3944 GCA_033854775.1 Trebonia sp. | reverse complement strand
GCGACCGCCAGGAGGATGAAGCCGGCCAGCGCGGCCGCGGCGAGAACCGCGAAGATGGCGCCGAACCGGTTCCACAGCAGCCGCCTGGTCATCCGGAGCGCGCCGCGCGCCGGGTGGCGCTGCCGTGCCAGGGGGTCGCGCGGCGTGCCGTCGGCCACGGCGAGTACCAGGTCGGCGCCGCCGTTCAGGTCTTCAGGCGCGACGAGCTGGGTGGTGCCGCCCGGGTCGTCGGGGACCGCGAGCCCGCAGAGTACCTGCCCGGCGACCCGGGCGTCGCGCCTGGCCACGTACAGGGTGCGCCCGGTCAGCCGGACGTGGCTCGGCGCGATGTCGCCGAGCGCGGCGGCCACGAGCGCCGGCGCGGCGAGCTGGCTACGGGACAGCACCGTGCAGTCGCGGAAGAACCCGGTGATGTGATCACCGAGCCGCCTGTTGTAGGCGGCGACGACGAGCCGCAGGTCGGGGCTGAGCTCCTGTGCGCGCAGTGCCGCGTGGAAGTTTTCCAGGTCGTCCGGCCCCACCAGGGCCATGGCCCTGGCGGAGGCGACGTCGGCGCCCGCGAAGGCCTCGCTGGTCAGTGCGGCGTGCTCGTGGAGGGTGACGCCGGGCAGCGCGGCGATCTGCGGCCCGTGGTTCTTGAGCTTGTCTGCCAGGATGACAACGACGGCCTGCTCGTAGCGCCTCGTGAGCTCCCTGGCGATTCGGTAGGCGAGCGGGTTGTCGCCGCAGACGATGAAGTGACTCCCTGTCACGGAGGGCGGGGGCATGGCCGAATCATAATGAACGCCTCTTTTTTCTGCCCTGGTCGCGGCACTATACGAGCCATGGCGTCGGAAAAAGAGGTGTTCCTGCGACGCTGTAACATGGAGAGGGCTGCCTCCCGAGGGGAAGAACTGCCCATGGCCACCGATGACCTCATTCGCGCCTCGGACGTTGACCGGGAGGCCGTGGTCACCACGCTCCGGGAGGCGTACACGGTCGGCCGCCTGACCCTGGACGAGTTCGACGAGCGGATGGCGGCCGCCTACGCGGGCCGGACCTGGGGCGACCTGCGCGCGCTCACCGCTGATCTCCCGGTACAGCCGGCGCTCGGCACCGACATCCCCGGCCGGCAGCCGTCATCGGCCGCGGCCCTGCCGTCGCACCCGTCCCGGCCAGAGCCGCAGCCCAACGAGGAGCCGCGGCCGTCCGTCGGGCCGCCGCGCCGTAGCCCGGTGGCGATCCTCATCCCGATAGCCGTCTGGACGCTCCTTGTGGTGCACGGCAGCGTCGGGCCCGGGGTCGTGTTCCTGCTCATCGCCGTGTTCGCGCTGGCCTCGATCATGGCCTCCATCCGCCGCAGATAACCCGCGCTCGGTCGGACGCGGCGTGGGTTAGGCCCCGGGCAGCTTCGCGGCCGCCGCCTCGTCGAGCAGGAACAGGGTACGGTCCCGGCCGCGCGCGCCGGCGGCGGGGAGCTTGTCCTGGCTGACGCCCGACAGGGCCTCGGCGACCGCGTCGGCCTTCTCCCCGCCCGACGCCAGGATCCAGACCTCACGGGCGGCCTGGATGGCGCTGAACGTGAAGGAGATCCGGGTGGGCGGCGGCTTGGGGGAGTTCCGGACCGCGACGACGGAACCCGTGGCGTACGCGGCCGGGGACTCCGGGAAGATCGACGCCACGTGACCCTCCGGGCCGATGCCGAGCATCAGCACGTCGAAGGCGGGGACGGCACCGTCCGCGCTAGCACTGGCCCCGGCGTGGCCGGCCGCGGTGGCCAGGTCGGCCGCGTACCGGGCGGCGGCCGCGTCCGGGTCGTCGCCGTCCGGCCCGTCGGGGCCGGGGACGGCGTGCACCCGGGCCTCGCCCACGCCGAGCGCGTCGAGCAGGGCGGCGCGGGCGCCCGTCTCATTGCGCTCCGGGTCCCCGGTGACCTCGAACCGCTCGTCGCCCCACCAGAAGTCCACGAGCCCCCAGTCCACCGCGTCCCTGGCGGGAGCGGCGGCGATCGCGGCGAGCACCTTCGTGCCGATGCCGCCACCGGTGACCACGAGGTGCGCGTGCCCTTCCGCGGCGATCGCGTCGGCGAGCCGCGTCACGGTCCGCGCCGCGGCGGCGCTGGCGAGCAGGTCGCCGCTGGCGTAAACGAAAACCTCAGGAGTGCTCACTGGTGCCCTCTCGTTTCACTCGCCGTCGTATTCCCCGGCCAGCTCGCTCACGGTCGGCTCGCTCACGAGCTGCTCGCTCGGGACGGGCAGCTCGGCGGGAGGCGACACGTCGCTGTGGCGCAGCGTCTCCGCGTAGACCTCGTCGGGGTCGAGGCGGCGCAGCTCCTCCGCGAGCAGCTCGGCGGTGTCCCTGCGGTGCAGCGCGACCCTGCGGTCGGTCCGGTCCGGCCAGGCCAGGGTGGCCGTGCGGCCGTCGGTGCGGGTGATCTCGATGTCGCCGTCCGTCGTGGCGAACACGACCCCGGTGATGCCGGGGCCGCCGGAGACGGTCCTGGAGACGGGGACCCACAGTCGTAGCGACAGCCAGGCGGCGATCAGGTCCGCGGTCGGGTTGTCCTCCTCGGCCGCGATCTCGCCGGCGACGACCGTCGGATGCGGCTGGTCGAGCGTCGCGGCGAGCAGCGAGCGCCACGGGGTGGCCCGGGTCCAGCCGAAGTCGGTGTCGCCCGGCTGGTAGCCCGCCGCCAGGGCCGCGAGGACCTCACGCGGCGACTCGGCGGCCGCCGAGTCCGTGACCCGCCGCTGTGCGAGCGCGCCGAGGGGGTGCTTGGCCGGGATCTCGGGGGCCTCGTCTGGCCACCAGGTCACCACGGGGACGTCGGGGACGAGCAGCGGCGCGACGACCGAGTCGGCGTGCTGGCCGAGCGGGCCGTACATGCGCAGCACGATCGTCTCGCCCGGCGAGGCCTCGCCGACCCGGATCTCGGCGTCGAGCCGCGAGTCCGCTTTCGGCTTGCGGGTGATGACGGCGAGAACGCGGCACGGGTGCTCCCTGGCCGCCTGGTTGGCGGCCCGGATGGCGTCGTACTGCGCCGCCTCGTCGGTCACGATGATGAGCGTGAGCACCATGCCGAGTGTCATGCCGCCGAGCCGCCGCCGCGCCTCGGTCAGCGCCTGGTCGATGGCGCCGGTGGTGGTGTCGGTCAGGTCGATCGTCATTGGAGTGGTTTCTCTTCCCTAAGAGAGGGCCTACAGCCTGCGCCAGGTGCGGCCGTCGCGTGCCATCATCGCGTCGGCGGACGCCGGCCCCGCCCCGCCGGACGCGTACTGGTCAGGCTTGGTGTTCTCGGCCCAGAACTGCTCGATCGGGTCGAGGATGCGCCAGGAGAGCTCGACCTCCTCCTGCCGGGGGAACAGCGGCGGGTCGCCGATCAGCACGTCGAGGATCAGCCGCTCGTAGGCCTCGGGTGAGGACTCGGTGAAGGACTCGCCGTAGGCGAAGTCCATGTTCACGTCGCGTACCTCCATCGCGGACCCTGGCACCTTGGAGCCGAACCGCACGGTGACGCCCTCGTCCGGCTGGACGCGGATCACCAGGGCGTTCTTGCCGAGTTCCTTGGTGTCGGTGGCGGCGAACGGCAGGTGCGGCGCACGCTGGAAGAGCAGCGCGATCTCCGTCATCCGTCGGGTGAGCCGCTTCCCCGTGCGCAGGTAGAACGGGACGCCCGCCCACCGCCTGGTGTCCACCGACAGCCGGACGGCGGCGTAGGTCTCGGTCCGGGAGTCGACGGGGATGCCTTCCTCCTCCAGGAACCCGATCACCTGGCGGCCGCCCTGCCAGCCGGCCGAGTACTGGCCGCGGGCGGTGCCCAGGGCGAGGTCCGCGGGCAGCCGGACGGCGGACAGCACCTTTTCCTTCTCCTGGCGGAGCGAGTCGGCGTCAAAGGACACCGGCTCCTCCATCGCGGTCAGCGCGAGGAGCTGGAGCAGGTGGTTCTGGATGACGTCGCGGGCGGC
>JAWWPV010000586.1:0-3607 GCA_033854775.1 Trebonia sp. | reverse complement strand
ATAGGCGGCCCGTTGCCACAACCACACGGCAGTGACGCGCGGGGTCAGGAAGAGAAACTTCAGGTGGTGCGGGCGGAGGCCTCGTGGACGAGGTCCACGAGGCGGGCCAGGATGTCGGGGTCGGTTTCCGGGGGGACTCCGTGGCCCAGGTTGAAGATGTGACCGCTGAGCGTCCGGCCGCGGTCGAGGATCGCGCGGGCGCGGGGCTCCACCACGTCCCAGCCGGCGAGCAGCACGGCCGGGTCGAGGTTGCCCTGAAGGGCCTTCCCCTTCCCGCCCTCGCCGCCCTTCCCGCCCTCGCCGCCCTTCCCGCCGACGCTGGCGCCGACCCGGCGCGCGGCCTCGTCGAGGGGGATCCGCCAGTCGACGCCGACCACGTCCGCGCCCGCCTCGCCAAGGAGGCCGAGCAGTTCTCCGGTCCCGACGCCGAAGTGAATCCTGGGCACGCCGGACGGGGCCAGGGCAGCGAAGATCCGCCTGGTGTGCGGCAGGATCGCGTGCCGGTAGTCCTCGGGGCTGACCACGCCGACCCAGGAGTCGAACAGCTGCACCGCGGACGCCCCGGCCTCGGCCTGCACCTGGAGGAACGCGGTCGCGATCGCCGCGAGCCTGCCCATCAGCGCGTGCCAGAGCTCAGGGTTGCCGTACATCATGGCCTTGGTCCGGTCATGGTTCTTCGACGGGCCGCCCTCGATCAGGTAGGAGGCGAGCGTGAACGGGCCGCCGGCGAACCCGATGAGCGGCTTGCCGCCGAGCTCTCCGACCAGGGACTTCACCGACTCACTGATGTACGGCACGTCGTCCGGCGCGAGGGGGCGCAGCCGCTCGACGTCACCCATCGTTCGGAAGGGACGCTCGACCACCGGGCCGACGCCCGGCTTGATGTCCACGTCCACGCCGATGGCCCGCAGCGGCACCACGATGTCACTGAACAGGATCGCCGCGTCGACGTCGTACCGGCGCAGCGGCTGGAGCGTGATCTCGGTGACCAGCTCGGGCCGGGTGCATGACTCCAGCATCGTGATGCCCTCGCGCAGCCTGCGGTACTCGGGCAGTGACCGTCCAGCCTGGCGCATGAACCAGACCGGGGTGTAAGGCACCGGCTCTCCGCGGCAGGCGCGGACGAAGGGCGAGCTTTGCTGCTTGCCGGGCTTTGGCTTGGGCTGGGTCACTTGCCGAGTCTATCGAACAGTTATCCCCTGGAGGCGACCCCGTACCCCCCTGGGATGATCCCTGGCGGGCGACCAGCACCCCAGGAGGCCGCATCTCCAAGGCCTGGCCGGCCCGGCGACACGCCGGGCGAGATCCCCCGAAATAACGCTCGTACATGCCAAGATCTGGAGGAGTTTCACCATGTACCAAGGAGTAAGTCAGGTACTACGCAGTGAATAGTAGCGACGCAAGTGTAGGGGGCACCGCGATGACGCAGCCGCTTGGGAATTGTCCCGGATGTGGTGGCGACGAGCCCTTCGAACAGGTACACGCGGATGTCCGGTGCCCGGACACCCGCGGCGAATGCCCCGAGTGGGTGTGTCCGGCATGTGGTGCCGGGGTATTTATGGGCACTATGGTCACCGGCACTCCCGGCAAAGTCCCCACCGGCACGGTCGGACAGTCCGTCCGTGCCGCCTAATCGCGCCGCCGGAACCCTCGTCGCCCGACCACTGGCAGCCTGCCCGCGCACCGGGCGCTGCCAGGGACGACGTACGCTCAGGCCATGAGGTTGGCGGACACGCCCGTGCCAGCGCGGGCAGGCGGGGACGCGGACGCGATCCAGGCTGGCACGGTTCCGGCTGGCACGGTTCCGGCTAGCACTGCACTTCCGGCTAGCACTGCACTTTCGGCTAGCACTGGGCCCGCGGCGAGCGCAGGGCTCCCGGCTAGCACGGCGCCCGCCTTTGCCGCGGCGGTGGCCGCGCTCGAGGCGGGCCGTGACGCGGTAGCCGAGGTCAGGGACGACCTCGCCTTCGAGGACTGGCCAGCGCCTAAGCGGCTCGCGCCGCACGCGTTCGCGCTCGCGGTCACGGCCTACCGGGACGGCGAGGAGCTGGGCACGGGGAAGCTAGTGCTGCTGCATGACACAGCGGGGCAAGAGGGGTGGACGGGCACGTTCCGCGTGGTGATTCAGGTGCACGCCGACGTGGAAGAGGAGATGGCCGCCGACCCGCTGCTCGGCGAGGTCGGCTGGTCCTGGCTCACCGACGCGCTTGACCTGCACGCGCCCGGCTACGGCGCGCCAAGCGGCACGGTAACCCGGGTCATCACGGAAGGGTACGGCGCCAAGGCGGACGAGCCGCCGTCAACCGGCTTCGAAATGCGCGCGTCCTGGTGCCCGGCCGACGACGAAATCGAGGACGAGATCTGCGGCGCCGTCCTCGCCTGGTCCGACGTGCTCGCCGCCGCGGCGGGCCTGCCCGCCCAGCCACCGGGCACCCGGGCGCTCGGGCGCCGCAAGCGGGGCGGCCGGGAGACCGGCGGCGGCAGCCGGAGGCACCGGTGACGGCCGCGGGCATGCCGGGCGAGGAAGAGCCACAGGCGCCTGGGACCGGGCCGGGCGCCGTTGCGGCGTACCTAGAAGAGGCGGGCACCGGCGAGGCCGTGCAGGACGCGGGCGATGACGGGTCGGGGCGGGACGTCATCGACCTCGTTGAGCCTGCTGACGGGCTGCCGCCGGTGATCGTGACCGCGCAGGACCTGGCGGCGGCGGTCGCGAGCCTCGCCGCGGGAACCGGCCCCGTCGCCGTCGACGCCGAGCGCGCCTCGGGGTACCGCTACGGGCAGCGGGCCTACCTTGTCCAGCTCCGTCGGGCGGGCGCGGGGACGGTGCTCATCGACCCGATCGCCTGCCCCGACCTGTCCGGGCTCGGCGCGGCACTCGGCGATGTCGAGGCGGTGCTGCACGCCGCGTCACAGGACCTGCCGTGCCTCGCCGAGATCGGCTACCAGCCGAGGGAGCTGTTCGACACCGAGCTGGCCGGGCGGCTGCTTGGCTACCCGCGCGTGGCGCTCGGCACGATGCTTGAGGAAGTGCTCGGCTTCCGGCTGGCCAAGGAGCATTCGGCCGCGGACTGGTCGGTGCGGCCGCTGCCCGCGGAGATGCTCAAGTACGCGGCGCTCGACGTCGAGGTGCTGACCGAGCTGCGGGACGCGCTCGCCGACCAGCTTCGTGAGCAGGGGAAGACCGAGTGGGCGCGCCAGGAGTTCGCCGCGATCGCGGCCGCTCTCCCGCCGCAGCCAAGGGCCGACCCGTGGCGGCGCACGTCGGGGATTCACCGGGTGCGCACCAGGCGGGCCCTGGCGGTCGTCCGTGAGCTGTGGCAGACGCGGGACGAGATCGCCCGTGACGCCGACCTGTCACCGCGACGGGTGCTGAGCGACCAGGCCATCGTCGATGCCGCGCGGGCCGAAGCCACCAAGCCGCCGCCGCCGACGGGCCGGCCGCAGCTCGAGCGGATCAACGGGTTCCACGCACGGAACGCACGCAAGTACGCAGAGCGTTGGGTGGCCGCCGTGCTCCGCGCCCGCCAGCTCGACGACACGGAGCTTCCCGAGGTCGCAGGCGCCGCCGCGGCACCAGGCCCGCCGCCCGCGCACCGCTGGGCGGAGC
>JAWWPV010000585.1:0-3958 GCA_033854775.1 Trebonia sp. | reverse complement strand
CCAGGACTTCTACCAGGTCCTGGGCGTGCCAAGGAACGCCGACCAGGACGAGATCCAGCGTGCCTACCGGAAGCTGGCCCGCACCTACCATCCGGACGTCAACTCCGACCCGGCCGCCGAGGACCGGTTCAAGGAGATCTCGGAGGCCTACGACGTCCTGTCCGATCCGCAGACACGGCGCCGCTACGACGCCTTCGGGCCCGACTTCCGTCAGGTTCCCGAGGATGTCGACCCAGACGAGTGGCGACGCAGCCGGGCCAGCGCCGGGGCTGGCCAGACCCGCGGCGGCTCCGAGGGGGGCGGCTTCGAGGGCGGCGGGTTCAGCTTCAGCGGCGGCGACATAGATTTCGAGGATCTGCTGGGCGGCATCTTCGGCGGCCGGGCCGGGCGGCGCTGGGGGCCGATCCCGGGCGCCGACCAGGAGGCCGAGCTCGAGCTCACCGTCGAGGAGGCCTACCGGGGCACGCGCCGAACCGTAACGCTGACCAGCGACGGCACGCGCCGGTCCTTCGAGGTCACGGTGCCGGCCGGGGTGACGGACGGCCAGCGGATCCGGCTGGCCGGGCAGGGCGGCCGCGGCAGCGACGGGGCGCGTAACGGCGACCTGCATCTCGTCGTGCGGATCACGCCGCACCCGAGGTACCGCCTCGACGGGCGTGATCTCCACGTTGAGCTGCGGCTCGCCCCCTGGGAAGCCGCGCTCGGCACGTCGGTCCCCGTCGACACCCCGGGCGGCGAGGTCAAGGTCAAGGTCCCGGCGGGCACCTCCAGTGGCAGGCAGATCCGGCTGCGCGGCCGCGGCCTGCCTAATCCGAGGGAGAAGGCGGGCGACCTGTTCGCGGAGGCCAGGATCATGGTGCCGCCGCACCTCTCGCGCGCGGAGCGCCGGCTGTTCGAGCAGTTGGCCGCCGAATCCGACTTTGACCCGAGGAGACAGCGGTGAATTACGCCATCGTCCGCGCCGCGCGCCTCAGCCTGGAGGAGTTCGCCCTGATGTCAGGTCTGCACCCGGATCTGATCTGCAGGCTCGTCGCCCTCGGGATCATCGACGCCGACCGCGACACGGCGGGTGAGCTCTGGTTCTCCCGCGGCGAGCTCGCAGCGGTGGCGCGGGTGCAGCGCCTGCGTGCGGGCTTCGCGCTCAACTACGCGGCCATCGGGCTCGTCACCGACCTGCTCGACCGGATCGCGGTACTGGAAGCGGTCCTGCGGGGGCGGGCCGCCCGACGCCCAGAAAGGTGACCATGGACCCGAACCGCCTGACGCAGAAGTCGCAGGAAGCACTGCACGACGCGCAGACCAAGGCACTCCGTTTCGGACACACCGAGGTTGACGGCGAGCACCTGCTCCTCGCGCTGCTCGACCAGGCCGAGGGCATCGCTCCCCGGCTGCTCGCCCAGGCCGGCGCGGACCCGGACCGGCTCCGGACGGCACTGGAAAGCGAACTCGCCAGGCGCCCCCGGGTCACCGGCCCGGGCGTGAATCCTGGCGAGATCCGTGTCACGCAGCGGCTGGCCCGCCTGCTGGACGTGGCCGAGCAGGAGGCGGACCGGCTCAAGGACGACTACGTCTCGGTCGAGCATCTGCTCATGGCGCTGCTCGCCGAGGGACCGGGCACCGCGGCCGGGCGCCTGCTGCAGCAGGAGGGGGTGACCAGGGACGGCTTCCTGCAGGCGCTGACGACGATCCGCGGCAACCAGCGGGTCACCTCCGGCATGCCGGAGTCGGCCTACGAAGCCCTCGCGAAGTACGGCCGGGACCTGGTCGCCGACGCGGCCAGGGGCGCGTTGGACCCGGTCATCGGCCGGGACGCCGAGATCAGGCGCGTCATCCAGATCCTGTCGAGGAAGACGAAGAACAACCCGGTCCTCATCGGCGATCCCGGCGTGGGCAAGACCGCCATCGTGGAGGGCCTGGCCCAGCGGATCACCCGCGGCGATGTTCCCGAGGGCCTGCGGGATAAGACGATCTTCAGCCTCGACATGGGCTCCCTGGTCGCCGGCGCCAAGTACCGCGGCGAGTTCGAGGAGAGGCTGAAAGCGGTCCTCACCGAGGTCAGGGCCGCCGCCGGGCGCATCCTGCTGTTCGTGGACGAGCTGCACACGGTGGTGGGCGCGGGCGCCTCCGAAGGAGCCATGGACGCGGGCAACATGCTCAAGCCGATGCTGGCCCGCGGCGAACTGCACATGATCGGCGCGACGACGCTTGACGAGTACCGCAAGCGGCTGGAGAAGGACGCGGCGCTCGAGCGCCGGTTCCAGCCGGTGATGGTCGACGAGCCGTCGGTGGAGGACGCCATTTCGATCCTGCGTGGCCTGCGGGACCGGCTCGAGGTGTTCCACGGCGTTAAGATCGCCGACAGCGCCCTGGTGACCGCGGTCATGCTCAGCCATCGGTATATCTCCGACCGGTTCCTGCCGGACAAGGCGATCGACCTGGTCGACGAGGCCTGCGCGATGATCCGCACCGAAATCGACTCCATGCCGGCCGAACTGGACGAGCTCACCCGCCGGGTGATGCGGCTGGAGATCGAGGAAGCCGCGCTCGCCAAGGAGAACGACCAGGCGAGCATGGCGCGCCTGGCGGACCTGCGTAAGGAACTCGCGGACCTGAGGTCGCAGGCCGACGCGCTGCGGGCCCAGTGGGAGGCCGAACGCCAGGCGCTGCGCCGGGTGCAGGCGCTCCGCGAGGAGATGGAGCAGGTGCGGCGCGACGCCGAGCGCGCTGAGCGCGACTACGACTTGACCAAGGCGGCGGAACTGCGCCTCGGCCAGCTCCCTGAGCTGCAGCGGCGGCTCGAGGCCGAGGAGACGCGGCTCGCGTCCAAGCAGGGCGGCGCACGGCTGCTGCGCGAGACCGTGACCAGCGACGAGATCGCCTCGATCGTCTCGCGCTGGACGGGTATCCCGGTCAGCCGCCTGCAGGAAGGCGAGCGGGAGAAGGTACTCCGCCTAGACCAGATCCTGCACGAGCGGATCGTGGGCCAGGACGAGGCCGTCCGGCTGGTCGCCGACGCCATCATCCGGGCCAGGTCGGGGATCAAGGACCCGCGCCGGCCCATCGGGTCGCTCATCTTCCTCGGCCCCACCGGGGTGGGGAAGACCGAGCTGGCCAAGACGCTGGCGGCCGCCTTGTTCGACACCGAGGAGAACATGGTCCGGATCGACATGAGCGAGTACCAGGAGCGGCATACCGTCAGCCGCCTGGTTGGCGCGCCGCCCGGGTACGTGGGCTACGAGGAGGGCGGGCAGCTCACCGAGGCGGTCCGGCGCAAGCCGTACTCGGTGGTGCTGTTCGACGAGGTGGAAAAGGCCCACGCGGATGTGTTCAACACGCTGCTGCAGGTGCTGGACGACGGGCGGCTCACCGATGCGCAGGGGCGCACGGTTGACTTCCGCAACGCCGTCATCATCATGACCTCCAACATCGGCTCGGAGTACCTGGTGGGGGACGCGACCTCGGACGGCGAGATCAAGCCGGACGCGCGCGAACGCGTGCTAGCGGAGATGCGCCTGCACTTCCGGCCCGAGTTCCTGAACCGCCTTGACGACATCGTGCTGTTCAAGCCCCTGACCCAGGCGGAGATCGAGCACATCGTCGGCCTCATGCTCGATGACCTGCGGGCCCGGCTAAGCGAGCGGCAGATGAAGCTGGAGATCACCGACGACGCCCGGCGCTTCATCGCCCGGCAGGGCTATGACCCGGTCTACGGGGCGCGCCCGCTGCGCAGGTTCATCAGCAGGGAGGTCGAGACCCGGATCGGGCGCGCCCTGCTCTCCGGCGACATCCTCGACGGGGCCGTCATCCGCATCGGATACGCCGACGGCGAGTTGACCGTCAGTTACGAGAACAAGGCATGACCATGGCGTCCTCGGCTATCACTCAAGAAGTGGTCACCTGCCCGAACTGCGGGCGCAAGAACCGGGTCCCGTCGGCGGCCCAGGGCTTCCCGCGCTGC
>JAWWPV010000584.1:0-10439 GCA_033854775.1 Trebonia sp. | reverse complement strand
CGTTGCGGCGCACGTACTCGGCGCCCTTCTCGCTGCGCAGGAACTCACGGGTGAGGTCGCGTTCGAACCAGCCTGGGGCGATGGCGTTGACCCGCACTCCGTGCCTGGCCCACTCGCAGCCGAGCTGGCGGGTCAGGCCTACCACCCCCGCCTTGGCCGCGGCGTACGCGGCATGCGGGATCGGCGAGGCCGCCACCAGACCGTACATCGAGGCCACGTTGATGATGCTGCCGCCCGCGCCGTCGATCATCGATCGGGCGAACGCCGCGGACATCGCGAATGTCGCGGTGAGGTTGACTGCGAGCGATTCTTCGAACGACGCAGCCGTGAGGTCGAGCGCGGGACGGGAGGCCGCGCCACCGGCGTTGTTCACGAGAACGAGGGGCGTGTCGCCCGGGTGCACCATTTCGACCAGCCGTGCTATGTCAGTCGGCGAGGTGACGTCACACCGGGCCGCGGTCGCGTTGGGCACCTCCTCGGCGAGTTCGGCGAGCAGGTCAGCCCGCCGCGCCGCGGCGAAGACGGTCGCGCCGGCACTGCTGAGAACGTGCACGAAGTGTCGACCCAGGCCCGAGGACGCGCCGGTCACGACGGCCGTCGTCCCGCTCAGATCGAAGCCGGGGATCGGGCTGGCGTGCGGAGCGGCTGCCACCATCAGTCGAGACGCTCGATGATCGTCGCATTGGCCATGCCGCCGCCCTCGCACATCGTCTGCAGCCCGTAGTGGCCGCCGGCCCGCTCGAGTTCGCAGAGCAGCGTCGTCATCAGCTTCGCGCCCGACGCTCCCAGGGGGTGCCCGAGCGAGATCCCGCCCCCGTTCACGTTGAGCCGGTCCAGATCCGCCTTGGTGTCGTGCAACCAGGCCAGCACGACCGGGGCGAACGCCTCGTTGACCTCGTAGCGGTCGACATCCGAGATGGTCAGGCCCGCCCGGGCCAGCACCTGAGCCGTGGCCGGGATCGGCGCCGAGAGCATCTCGACCGGATCGGCCGCGACCACGCTCATGTGCCGGACAGCCGCCCGTGGACGGACCCCGAGCTCGGCCGCCCTGGCCGCGCTCATGAGGAGCACGGCCGCGGAGCCGTCGACGATCTGCGACGAGTTGCCGGCGGTGATCCGGCCGTCGGGCACGAACGCCGGCGCCAGGCCGGCAAGGGCCTTGCGCGACGTGGAGCGGATGCACTCGTCGGCGGCGAGCCGGTCGTCTTCGACCAGGACGGCGCCGCTGTCTCGGTCGCGGCGGCGAACCTGGACCGGCCAGACCTGCGAGTCGAACCGCCCGGAGTCGCGGGCCGCTGCGGCGAGCTCATGACTGCGCAGGGAGTACTCGTCCAGCTCGGTGCGGCTCAGCTGCCAGCGATCGCAGATCAGTTCGGCGGAGATGCCCTGCGGGACCAGGCCGCGCAGGCCGTGCGACTCCCGATCGCCGAAGCGCTCCTGCACGACCTCTCCGTAGACCTCGCGGATGTCGCCGCCCGGGGCGTTGGAGAACATCGGCACGGTGCTCATGCACTCGACACCGGCCGCGACGACGACGTCGTTGACCCCGGACATGATCGACTGGGCGGCGAAATGGATGGCCTGCTGCGACGATCCGCACTGCCGGTCGACCGTCGTTCCAGGAACGCTGACCGGCCATCCGGCGGCGAGGACGGCCGTACGGGCGATGTTGGTGCTCTGCGGTCCCACCTGAGTGACGCAGCCCATGATCACGTCGTCGACGAGGGCCGGGTCGATGCCCGTGCGCGTCTGCAGGGCGACGAGCAACTCGGCCGCGAGCTCGGCCGGATGCCAGCCCGACAACGATCCGCCGCGCTTGCCGGCCGGGGTCCGGACGGCGTCCACGATTACCGCATAATCCACCGTTGCCGCTCCTAATCTGAAGATGAATTCAGAATCTACAGAAGTCCGCGCGATTGCGTCAAGCGTCACGCTCCGAGGTCTCGCGTGATCAGCGCGAAACAGTTCCGTCGCGCCGCCTCGAGCCGGAGCTGCCGGACGCTGCCGAACCAGGCGGAGGTCGACCGGGCGCGGCGAAAGAAGAGGTGGGCGTCGTGCTCCCACGTGAATCCGATGCCACCGTGCAACTGCACCATCGTGTCCGCGGCGAACAGCGATACCTCGGACGCCGCCGCCCGGGCGAGCAACGCGCTCCGCGCCAGCACCTCGGTGTCTCCGCTCTCCGCGGCAGCGGCGGCGCGCTCGACCAGTGCCGCCGCCGCTTCGATGTGGACGGCGACGTCGGCACATCGGTGTTGCAGGGCCTGGTACCCGCCGATCACGCGGCCGAACTGCTCGCGGATCTTGATGTAGTCGAGGGTGCGGTCCAGGGCACCGGACGCCACCCCGACCTGCTCGGCCGCGGCGAGCAGTTGGGCCATGTCGAGGACATGCGATACCTGCTGCGGGTCGGCCGAGATCACGGTGCCGGGCACTCCGTCGAAGATGAGGTCCGCGTACGCAGTGCTGAAGTCGATTCCCCCGCGGGAACGGCGGATCGCCTGCTCCAGCGCGGTCGGCTGGACGAGCACCAGCGACGTACCCGCGGACGTGTCGACGACTGCCACGAGGAGGCCCGCGCTGGCCCCGTGCGGGACTGCCCGCGCAGTTCCTCGAAGCAGCTCGCCGTCGAGCGTGACGCCGCATCCCCCCCGAACGTCCGCGGCCGGTACGGCCAGACTCGCGACGGCACCGTCGCTCGCGATCGCCCGCAGTGCGTCGACCACGTCGGGCTGGGCGCCGCCGCCGACCGACACGGCAGCCAGCGCAGCGGTCGCTGACGCGGTCGAACGCAGTGGGCCGGGGTACAGCTCGTGTCCGGCCTCGGACAAGGCACTCGCGACGGCCCGCAGGCCGAGGCCGAGGCCGCCGTACTCCTCGGGCACGCTGAGGGCGGCGACCCCGAGATCCTCGGCCAGCCCCCGCCAGACAGCCTCATCGAAGGGCCGCCGCCCGGGAGCGGACCGGTCGGCGTCGGCGATCGAACGGACGTCGGCCAGGCAATCGTGGTCAGCGAGATAGTCGCGTATCCCGCGACGGATCTCGTCCGTCGATATCTCGAGGTCCATCACACGCCTTTCGTCAACGCGGTAGCCCGAGCCCGCGCTGCGCGATCACATTGCGCTGGATCTCGTCCGTCCCGCCGGCGATGTGCAGGCTCGGCGCGCCCAGCACGAACTCGGACCAGAGGAACGTCTCGTCTTCGTCGAGGAATACGCGCGGGCCGCACAGGTCAACGATCAGATGCCCGATCAGGTCGACGGTCTCGACCAGCAACAGCTTGCTGACGGAGCCGGCCACGTTCCCCAGGCGGCCCCAATCGGCCGGCTTTCGGGCGGCCAGCGCGTGACCGGCCAGGACGTTGGCGGTAACCTGCGCGACCTGCTGGGCGATGACAGGGTCGCTGCAGCGATCGCCGCTGGCAACCAGTGCGTGCAGACGGGACAAGATATGTGGTGACAGCGGGCCGAGGCCGGACATCATCGCCTCGCGTTCGCTGCTGAGGCTCGTCCTCGCCACGGACCAGCCGGCGCCGAATTCGCCGATGCGGTTGGCGTCGGGCACCCGCACGTCATCGAGAAACACCTCGCTGAAGGCCGCGCCACCGGTCATCTGGCGCAACGGCCGTACGGTCACACCGGGGGTCTTCATGCCGACGACGAACATCGACAGGCCCGCATGCTTGCCGGCGAGCGGGTCGGTACGGGCGAGCAGCTCTCCGATGTCGGCGATGTGGCCGCCCGACGTCCATACCTTCTGCCCGGAGACGATCCAATCGTCTCCATCGCGCCGTGCGCTGGTCCGGGCCGATGCGAGATCCGAACCAGACGACGGTTCGGAGAACAGCTGGCAGCCGACGACCTCACCGCGGAACAGCGCGGGCAGGTAGCGCCGCTGGATGTCCGCCGAGCCGTGGCCCGCGATGGCGGGCGCGACGA
Organism: Trebonia sp.; assembly: GCA_033854775.1. Taxonomy (GTDB): domain Bacteria; phylum Actinomycetota; class Actinomycetes; order Streptosporangiales; family Streptosporangiaceae; genus Trebonia. The sequence continues at coordinate 6,501 of JAWWPV010000584.1, read as the reverse complement.
TGTGCAGCCCGACCAGCAGTTGCGCGCGCGACGGGAGGTCGTACTCGTCGAGCACCCGGTCCAGCGCGAGCGACCATTCCTTGGAGCGTCCGCCACCACCGAACTCGACCGGGCCCTGCGGCCACGCGAGTCCGGCCTGGAACAGGGCGCGCTGCAGTTGCCTGGCCCGCGCCAGTACGTCTAGCTCACCCGGGCCGGACTCCTCCATCAACCCGACCCGGTGGTCAGGTTCGGCGACGGCGTCGCTGGTGCCGAAGCGGGTCTCGAGCGCGGACAGGGTCTCCCGGATCCGGTCCAGGTCTTCGCCCAGGACGGCTGCGACGTCGTCGTCGCGATCCGGGGCACCGGTCGTCATCGCAGTGGATCGGGCCGGCCCGGTCACTGCAGCCCTGCGGCAGCCAGTGCCAGTTCCTTCGCGCGTGCCATGTCGTAGTGCTTCCGCGCTACCATCCGTTGCGCGTAGAGACCACCGCCGGACTGCAGCATCGTCACGAGCTGCCAGCCGCCGTAGGCGTCCGCGCTGATGTCGCGGATGGCGTGGAACAGCCGCGTGCGGTACTCGCCGTCGATGCCCTCCATCGTGCGCATGTACTTGCGGACGTCATCTCCGACGTCGGGGCTCGCGAGGTCCAGCGTGGATGGGGCAGTGATGATCGATCCGCCACCGATGTCGTGCAGATGGCGGACCATCATGCTGTACTCGGCGGCGCCGTAGTGCTTGGCCGCGTTGGTGTAGAGCTCGCTGGGGAAGTACCAGCCCTCGGGCGACGGTTCGGCGTTGGCGATGGCGGCCTCCAGTCCCGCCCGCACCAGCGTCGAGTAGATCACCATCTCGGCGATCTTCTCCTTGATGTGGACGATCGACTGGGTTCCGTTCGCCTCGGCGACCAGCTGCGCAAGCCCGACCAGCGTGTCGCCGAATTCGGCGAGGTGGGCCGTACCACCAAGCCGCTCCCACAGGCCGAGAGCGTGCGCGAAGATCGCCGAGAACTCGCTCTCTCCGGCGAGGAATACGCGCTCGTTCGGCACGAACACGTCGTCGAAGATGACGAATCCTTCGGGTGTGTTGAACCGGCTGCTCGTCGGGAAGTCGCTCTCGTTGAATCGCGGTGCGTAGTTCGTGTTGACGATACGCACGCCGGGCGCGCCCACCGGCACTGCGCAGGCGACGGCCCAGTCCTCCTCGCCCGGCTTCATCATCTTCGTCGGCATCACGAGCAGCTCGTGGCACACCGCAGCGGATGATATGTGCAGCTTCGCGCCGCGGATCACGATCCCGTCGGGCCGGCGCTCGACGATCCGCGTGTAGACGTCCGGGTCCTCCTGCTTGGACGGGCCGACCCGTCGATCGCCCTTGGCATCGGTGATCGCCTGCACACAGCGCAGGTCGTTGTCGCGGCAGTAGGCGAAGTAGCGCTCGATGCGCCCCGCGTACTCGGGCAGCGCGTGCCGGATCCGCGTGGCAGCGGTCAGGTAGGCCATCAGGCCCTGCGACGTCGTGACCGTAACCATGTCCCACTCGAGCAGCTCGTGCATCAGATAGCGCAGCTCGTCCCGCGAGCGCGGGATGGTGAAGTACGGGCCGGACGCGTCGGCACCGGGCTGGTAGTAACGCTCGTAGCCGTCGCCGATCCGCTCGACTGTCGTCCGGAACGTGACGTGCTCGGCGAGGTTCGTCACCAGCTGACCGTCTGCGTACATCCGCCGGCCGTCGTCCAGCGACGCCAAGTAGTCGGACCGGGTCTTCATGGCCACGCGACCTGCCTCCACATCACAAGTTCTTCGCTCCTCAGGAGCAAATCTCGACGAGCTGATTCTACATTCAGATTCAGTCTGTGGGCAACGACGGGCGTTCCCGGTTAGGGTTCCTGCTCACACGGCCGTGAGCTGTCGGTACTCCCTGATCGGATGGGAGCCGTCCCAGCCGTGTGCGGCCCGGGCAACGGACTCGTAGTGGCGCCTGATCTGCGGGGTGCCCACATAGAGCTCAATGAAGTGGCCGAGGTCGGGCCGCGCGTCGTGGAACAGGGCGCGGGTGCCTGTGTGCCCGGTCATGTCGAGCACACACGGCCAGCCCAGTTCCTCGAGACGGGCGCCCTCCGCATCCAGATCGTCCGGGAACCAGGTCATGTGGTGCAGGCCGGTCTTCCCGCCGCCGAACGCCTCGCGGAACGGGGCGGGTCCCAGCTCGTGGAGCTGGATGAGCTCGACCTGCACGTCCCCCCACTGCCCGAAGGCGGGCGAGTGATCCAGCACCGCCGGCTCCCCACGATGAGTGGCCGTCAGCTCGAAGTGGTCGAACACGAAGAAGGGTCCGGCGCCGACGCGGTCGACCCACTGCCGAGCGGCTGTGCGCACGTCGGGAACGATGTAGGCGATCTGGACGATCGGCCGGCGAATGGTCACCACGAAGCTCCGGTGGGGTCGGGGACCTCATGGGTCCCGGTCGGGCAGAACGGTCTCGCATGCGGGATGCGACGCGATCACCGCGTCGCGGCGCCGGACGCGCAGGCAGCGGCTATCCGGGCCAGGTCCCAGTAGGTCGGGTCGTCGCGGCATCGCGCGTACTCGACATAGCCGGCACCTGGCGCCAGCGAGAAGTCCTTCCCGTTCGTCAGTGATGACGGCACCACGTTGACGAAACGGCGGACGACGACGCGGTGCAGGATCTTCCACTGCGCGTTCCGCTGCTCGAAGACGTCGACGTAGCTGCCCCAGAACTGGAAGATGCCGCCGCCGAGCTCGTCCTTGACGAGGTGATCGGCGCGCACCTGGCACTGGCTGAACGCCCGCGGGCCGTCAAAGTCGATGAGGATATTGCTGATGGAGTGCATCGTCGCCGCGAAGCGGCCGGTGAACTGCGGCTTCACCCACTCCAGGAATCCGGCGACCGGCCCCTGGTACGCACCGTGCCGATCGGTTCCGTCCTGGTGATAAACGGACGCGAGTTCGTCCCAGTCGAGGTGATCCACGGCATGGCAGTACCGGGCCAGCATCTCGGCGATCGCCGCCCGGTCGGACTGCCGGTCGCCCGTCATCGGCGGGCTCGTTCCCGGCGCAGCATGGAGCTGACCGTCACGGCGCCGACGAGCACGGCACCGTTGATGACGGGACTCGTCCAGGGCTGCGCACCGAGGTACTGGAGGCCGTCCACGAGGAACGCGACGAAGAAGATCGCGAGCACGGTTCCGGCCACGTTGAACAGGCCAGGAAGGAATGCGCTGGCCCCTAGGAAGGCGGCGGCGAGCGCGGGAAGCAGCTCGGTGCCCAGCGTGACCGACGGGTCAGCCGATCCGCTCTGCGCGACCAGGGCGATGCCCGCGAGCCCGCCCAGAACACCCGACATCACGAACGTGCTCAGGGTGAGCCCCCGGGTGGGGATGCCAAGCAGTCGGGCCGCTCCGGCATTGGAGCCGATCGACCGGAGGTGCCGGCCGAACGGGATCTGCTCGATCAGGTACCACATGACGAGCGCGACCGGGAGGAACCAGAACACGCCCTTGGGTATGCCGGCCACGTTGCCGGCCAGCGACGTCTCCAGCGCGTTGATGTTGTTGCCGGTGAGCACCGCGCCGCCGGAGTACCCCTGCACTACGCCCTGGAGCACCGTCGCGACGCCGAGGGTGACGATGAATGCGTTCACGTTGACGAAGGCGACCAGCACGCCGTTGAGCACCCCGATGAGCACGCTGATGACGAGCGCGACGAGGATGCCGACGCCGAGCGGCGCGTGGAACCGGTCCACCGTGGTGACCAGGGCGATGCCGGCGGTGCCCGCGATCGCGGCGACGGACAGGTCGAACTGCCCGACGATCAGCGGCACCATCGCGCCGACGGCGAGGATCACGAGTGGGGCCTGAGTGCCGATGACGATGCGAAGGTTCTGTCCGCTCGAGAAGCCGTTCGCCGTGACACTGAAGACGAGCATCATCACCACGAAGAAGAACAGCAGCGCCCACTTCTCCGCGAGCTGCGCCCATGGCATCTTCCGCACGCCCCCGTGCTGACTAGGCAGCGAGCTCCCGCTGTCCGGCGTGGGCAGCTCCTGCTGGTCGACGGGGCTGTTCATGCGACTATTCCCATCGTCATCGCGAGGGCGTCCGGCAGGTCGGGCAGCGCCGACCCGGAGCCCCTTTCCATCTGGCTGGCAATGGCCAGCTCGGTGATCTCGTCGCCAGCCAGCTGCGTCACTATCCGCCCGCCGGCGAGGATGAGCACGCGATCGCAGAGATCGACAACCTCTTCCAGGTCGGAGCTGACGACGACCGCGCAACCTCGGGCGCCGATCGCCCGCTTGATAAGGGCGTGGATGTCGGCCCGCGCGCCGACGTCGACCCCCTGCGTCGGCTCGTCGACCAGCAGGACGGTTGGCCCGGAGCGGATGGCGGCTCCGACCAGCACCTTCTGCTGGTTACCGCCCGACAGGGAGTTAAGCGCCGCATCAGCCGAGCGTGCATGCACGCCGAACTGGCGGATGAGGTCCTCCCCAGCGCGGCGTTCAGCGCGCCGGTTGAGGTACCCCCGCCAGTACCGGGCGACGTCCGGCGCCGAGGCATTCATCGCCACGGACATGTCCGCGAAGCCGATGAGGCGGCGTTCCTGCGGCAGGAATCGCACGCCGAGCGAGCGTGCGGTCGGGACGTGGGCCGCGCGGAGCTCGGTACCCTCGATCATCACGGTTCCGGCCCGACGCGGCAGCGCGCCATAGATGGCCCGCAGCAGCGAACTGCGGCCCGAACCTGAGATCCCGACCAGCCCGACGATCTCACCCTGGCTCACGTCCAGGTCGACTCCGCCGACCGCTCCGGCGGCCAGGCCGCGTACCTCGAGCACGACCGGCGCCTGCTCCTCGACGCGCGAACTGCCGACGCGAGGGACGGGATGGCCGACGATGAGCTCGGCGAGGTCCGCCGTGGTCTTCCGGCCGAGCGGCATAGTGGCGATGTGTGCGCCGTCGCGCAGCACGGTGATGTCGTCGGCCGCCTGGCACACCTCGTCCAGGCGGTGGCTGACCCACAAGATCGTCTGGCCCTGATCGGCCAGGCGGCGCAACGACGACAGCAACCAGGCCACGTCGCCGCGGGGCAGGGTCGCCGTCGGTTCGTCGAGGACCAGCACCGATTCACTGGGGTCCGCCTGGTCCTGCAAGGCCCGCACGATCGCCAGCAACGTGCGCGCCGCCGGCGGGAGCCGGTGCGCGGGCTCCCTGGGCGACGCGTCCAGGCCGAATTGCGCGAGCACGCGGCGGGCCCGGGCGTGCTGCCGTCGCCAGCGGATCCGGCCGCCAGCACCGCGTTCGTACCTCGAGCCGAGCGCGAGGTTCTCGGTAATCGACAGCTCCGGGAAGATCGGAAGGTCCTGGTGTACGAACCGGAACCCGAGATCGCGCGAGATCGGCGGCGTCATATCGGTGAACACGGTCTCGACGCGCCGGTCGCCGATCGTTCGGGTGACCGACCCGCCCGGCTCGGCGCGCACCACGCCAGCCAGGATCTTGATGAGGGTCGACTTGCCCGAGCCGTTGCCGCCGAGCAGCGCGTGGATGCGGCCATGCCGCACGGCGAAGCTCACGTCAGACAGTGCTCGAGTGGGTCCGTAGTTCTTGGACACCCTGGCGATCTCGAGAGCTTCGCCGTGCGGCTGGCTCACTTGGCTTGCCAGATCTTCTCGTAGGCAGCCTGGTAGTTGATCGGCGCCGTCCACGACGATCCGGACGGCAGGTTGTGGGTCTTGTCGACGACCTGGAAGCCGAGCCCTTCGTCGACCGGCGCGCTGCCCGGCGAGGCGAACTGGCGGTTGAGCTCGTCCATCGCGGCCCACGATTCCCATCCGAAGTCGCGGGCGACGCACATCTGTTGCGGCCCGCTCCCCTTGATGGCAGCGATGGCCGCGTTGTCGCATTCGTCGCCCGCGACCGCCAGGTTGGTTCGCCCGGTCGACTTAATTGCTGCGTTTGCGAATCGCGCGAACCAACCGCTCACGCCGACCTGAACCGCATTGACCTGCGGGTTCTGTGTGATCGCGGCCTGCATTTTCTGCTGTGCGGCCGTTCCGGCCTGGTCGGTGGCGGTGATGCCGAGGTTGCTGGCGATCGAACAGCCGGAGCACAGCTTCATCTCCTCCATGAAGCCCTTGTTCTGGTACTCGGCGACGAGGTAGCCCGGCGAGTAGCTGTTGACGACCTTCGCCTTGCCGTCGGTCTTGGCGATGATCCAGGCCGCGTTGTATTTCTTCCAGTCCTCGTACGTCGTGCCGTACCCGTCGATGCCGCTGTACTTCACGTACGTCGAGTAGACCGGGCTGCCGGTGTTGCTCAACGGGTCGTTGCAGTCGAAGTTCGAGACGCCGGCCGTGTGAATTCCCGCCTGCTTGGCCTGCAGCAATGGCGATCTGGCGATCGCACAGTCCACCGCGACGGTAAAGATGCCGTTCGCGTGGTTGGCGATCGCCTGCAGGATGCCCTGGGAGTACAGCGACGGGTCGAGCTTGCCGTCGAACAGC
>JAWWPV010000583.1:0-3740 GCA_033854775.1 Trebonia sp. | reverse complement strand
CCCGCGAGCGTGCAGTGGATCGCCGCGGCAAGGCCCACCGGGCCGCCGCCGACGACGAGCACGTCGATCATTGCGCAGCCGGGCCGGCGGCCAGGGCCGGGATCTCGCACCGGATGCGCACGGACAGCAGCGCGGCGTTGAGCACCGTGAACACGCACGCCGTGATCCACGCCGACCCGGTCAGCGGCAGCGCGGCGCCCTCGATGATGACCGCGACGTAGTTCGGGTGCGCGAACCACCGGTACGGCCCAGAACGCACCAGTGGCGCTCCGGGCAGCACGATCACCCGCGCCGTCCACCGCTCGCCGAGGGTGGTGATGCACCACCAGCGCAATCCGTTCGCCAGCAGCGTCAGGGCGAGCATGGGAAAGCCGAGCGCAGGGATGAACGTCCGGTGCCCGAGGAGCGGCTCGAGGACGCAGCCGGCGAGCAGCGCGACGTGCAGGGCGATCATCACCGGGAAGTGGCGCAGGCCGTACTCGACGCCGCCGCGCCGTAGCAGCGCGTTCGCGTGCCGCGCCGACACCACGAGCTCGGCGACCCGCTCGCAGGCGATGACGGACAGCAGCGTCCAGTAAACGGTCACGGGGTCACCACCTCAGCAGCAGGAGCTCGGCGCTCACGCCGGGCCCGAGTCCGATCATCAGCCCGAACGTCCCGGGTGCCGGCCTGTCCTCGTCGGCCGTCAGCTCAAGGATGTGCAGCACCGAGACCGATGACATGTTGCCGGCCTCGGACAGGGACCTGCGGCTGGCCGCAAGGGCGCCGTCCGGCAGCTTGAGCGCGCGCTGCGCGGCGTCGAGCACCTTCGGGCCGCCGGGGTGGCAGATCCAGCTCCCGATGTCGTCGGTGGTCAGGCCGTGCTCGCCGAGGAAGGCGGTGACGCTGCCGTTCAGCCGGCGCTCGACCACCTCGGCGAGCTCCGCGGTCAGCACGATGCGGAACCCGTCCGCGCCAAGCCGCCACCCCAGCGTGTCCGCGCTGTCGGGGTAGACCTCGCTCTTGGTGGCGATCACCTGAGGGAGGTGGCGGGCGGGCCGAGGCCGTCCGGCCGCCTCCTCGCCTGTCGCCACGACGGCGGCCGCGCCGTCGCCGAACAGCGCGCTCGCCACCAGGTCCGCGGTGGTCACCGTTGTCCTCGGCAAGGTCAGTGAGCACAGCTCGACGGCGAGCAGCGCCGCGACGTGCCCCGGCCAGGCCAGCAGGTAGTCGTGCAGCCGCGCGAGCCCCGCCGCGCCCGCCACGCAGCCGAGCCCGAACACCGGCAGCCGCTTGATGTCCGGCCGCAGCCCGAGGCGGGGGATGAGCCGCGCGTCGAGCGACGGCACCGCCACACCCGTCACCGACGTCACGATGAGCAGGTCAACCATGGAGGGTTTGAGTCCCGCGCTCGCCAGGGCGGAGCGTAGCGCCCGCTCACCGAGCGCGGTCGCCTCTTCGATGTAGCGGTCGTTGGCGAGGCCCGCGCCGGGGCCGGGAAGCTTGGCGAGCGCCGTGTACTCGCCGATCGGCAAGGCGGTGTGCCTGGTGGCGACGTCCGCGTTGGCGTGCAGCCGCTTAAGGAGGACCCGCTGCGCCGGCCGCAGGCCGCCGGCGACGTCGGCGATGGCGGCGACGGCCCTGGTGAGCTCGTCCTGCGGGTACCGGTAGGCGGGGAAGGCCGAGCGGACCGCCATGATCCGCGACGTCAACTCAGCGCGCCAGACAGGTGCGCCGCCGAGGTGAGCGCGTCGGCGCCGAAGGCGAATACCGCGACGTCGGCGCCCGCGATCGCGAGCGCGGCTCGGAACGGGGTCCGCCCGGTTCCCACGGCGCCTGCCACGGCCAGCACGCAGGAGAAGCACAGGCCGACGACGGCGACCCAGCGACGCGCCGGGCTCGCCTCGACGACGAGCAGCGCCGAGGCCGATAGCAGCAGCACCAGGGCGGCGGCCCGCGCCGCGCCCGGACCCCAGCGCGCCGCGACGAGCTGCGGCAGGCCGCGCACCCCGGAGCTGAGGTCGGCGGTCAGGTCGGGCAGCACGTTCACGAAGTGCGCGCCGAGCCCCACCAGGGCCGCCGCGACGCATACCCAGAAGCGCGGCGAGGGCTGCCCTGGCAGCGTCGAGGCCGCGTAGGCGGGCAGCGGGCCGAACCCGAGCAGGTACATGACGCCGGACCATGGCGTCGACTTCAGGCCGAGGTTGTAGGCCCAACCTGCCCCGACGAGCAGCGCGAGTATCCCCATCGTGAGCAGGCTGATCGCCGCCGACATGGCCAGCGCGGCCACGACGGAGACGACGGCCGCGACCCACAGGGAGCGCACCGAGATCTCGCCCCGCGCGACCGGCTTGTCGGTCCGCCCCGCGGCCACGTCCCGCGCCGCGTCGCAGGCGTCGTTAGACCAGCCGACCGAGAGCTGCCCGGCGAGCATGGCTGGCGCGACGAGAACCGGCCCGAATCCGCTTGGTGCCGCTTCCGCCGCCAGCACGGTCGCCATGGCAGTGATGGCAAGGCTGGGACCTGGGTGACTGGCGATAAGCAATGCGCGCACGCGGACCATAGGCCCCCTGTCCGATACGGATGAACTATCTTTAAGTGTGAGGCTTGCACTGCGCGGTGCCAACCCCGCCGAGTGGCTGGCGCTGCGGGCCGGGCTCGTGCCGGCCGCCGCCGCGGAAGCCTGGGGCGGCATGGCGACCTCGGGCGTGCTGGTCGCGGCTGTCCGCACCGGGATCACCGCCCGCCTGGCCGAAGGGCAGGCGACCGCCGCCACGGTGGCAGCCGACCTCGCACTCGACCCGCTGCCCACGCGCCTGCTGCTCGACTGCCTCCGCTCGGCCGGGCACGTCACCGAGCGGGCTGGCCGGTACCGGCTGTCCAGGAGCGGCCGCCGCTGGCTCGACCCGGCCGCGCCGCTCTCCGTCGCCGGGTACGTGGCGGGGACCGCCGACTACTGGCCCTGGTGGCAGGGCCTGGAGCAGGCGACGCGGACCGGGACGTCGTCAGGCTCGCACACCGCGCCGCCCGCCGACCCGTACTGGAGCCGCTACATCGGCGGCCAGCTTGAGCTGGCCAGGCTGTCGGCCACCGAGGTCGCACGGAAGCTACCGCTGCCTGGCGGCCCGCGCGCCGTGCTCGACATCGGCGGCGGCCACGGCTGGTACTCCGCGTGCCTGTGCCGCCGGCACCCGCGGCTGACCGCGACGGTCCTCGACCTGCCGGGCAGCACGGCCATCGGCCGGGAGGTCATCGCCGCCGCGGGCCTGTCGGGCCGGGTGCGGTTCCTTGACGGCGACGCGACCACAGCGGACCTCGGCAGCGGGTACGACGCGGTGCTCTGCTTCAACCTGGTCCACCACCTGGCGCCCGACGCCGCCGCCGCCCTGTTCCGCAGGATCGGCGACGCGCTGGCGCCAGGCGGCATCCTCGCGGTCCTCGACGTCTTCGCCGATCCGGGCCGCCGTGCCAGCGCCCACGCCGACATGCTGGCGCTATTCGTCTACCTCAGCTCGGGGGCCCGCGTCCACACGCCGGGGGAATTGGACGGCTGGCTGCGCGACGCGGGCTTCGCCCCGCCGCGGAGGGTCAGGATCCTCCGCATCCCTGGCCTGTCGCTGCGGGTCGCGAGGAAGCGTTAGCTAATGGCGCTAACGACCATCGGCGGGTTGTTACTGTTCGCCGCCCGTGCCGGGGCGGTGGCCCCCGCCCGCGCCGTCGGTCGTGCCGACGGGACCGGCCGCTGCGCCGTCCTGGGTACC
>JAWWPV010000582.1:0-5360 GCA_033854775.1 Trebonia sp. | reverse complement strand
GTGCGCAATATCAACGTCCACGAAAAAGGCGGCCACTTCGGGCCATGGGAGAACCCGGACGCGTGGATCCACGACCTGCGCGCGACCTACCGCCCCCTTCGCTGACCGGCCGCAACATGACGCTGCGCCCTCACCAGGTGTCGGGGTGGGCCTTCGCGAGGGCGTCCGTGATCGACTTCGCGCCGCCGTGGGAGGAGAACCCGCCGTCGACCGGGATGTCCTGGCCGTTGAGGTAGGCCGCGCGGGCCGACAGCAGGAAGACGACCACGTCCGCGACCTCGTCCGCGCGGCCCGCACGGCCCGCGAGCGTGGTCTCGACGCTGGCCTGGACGAACACCGGGTCCGCGCCGTCCAGGATCGGGGTGTCGATCGGCCCGGGGTGCACGATGTTGACGCGGATGCCGCGCCCGGCGAGCTCAAGCGCCACTGCCCGGGTCAGCCCCCGCAGCCCCCACTTCGAGACCGTGTAGGAGAGCGCGAAGTGCCCGCTCAGCCCAGCGATCGAGCCGATGTTCACGATCGACGCCCCGTCGTTGTCCGGCATCAGCGGGGCCAGGGTCCTGATGCCGAGCATGGTGCCGGTCAGGTTGACCCCGATGACCCGGTTCCAGTTCTCGACGTCCATGTCGCGCAGCCGCGCGCGGTAGGGTACTCCGGCGTTGTTGACCAGGCCGTGCAGCGGTGCCCCCGTCTGCGCGATATGCGCCGCCAGGTCCGCCCACTGCGCCTCGCTCGACACGTCGAGCGGCCGGGACTCCATGGTCCCTGGCCCGAGCCCCGTCAGCCGCTCGGCGAGTGCCTTGCCCTCGTCGTCGAGTATGTCCGCGCCGATGACCCGCGCCCCCTCGCGGACGAGGATCTCCGCCTCCGCCGCCCCCTGCCCGCGCGCCGCGCCGGTGACCACGATCGTCCGGCCAGCGAGTCCGTAATCCATGCCCTTTACCTCCAAGTCGGCGGGAATCGGGAATCGGAAAAGCCGGGAAAGGCCCGCGGTCAGGCACCGCCGGCGACCTCGGTGTCGAGCGCCTTGCGCAGTCCCTGGGTGAACGCGCCGTCGATCAGGATGAACGCCACCCGGGCCGGCGCGCCCGACCGGCTCTCCCAGCGGTGGCTCGTGCCCCGCTGCACGACGACGTCCCCGGCGCGCAGCACCGTCTCGCTGTCATCGAGCACGAGCACGACCTCGCCGTCGAGCACGATTCCGTAGTCCACGGTCTGCGTCCGGTGCATCGGAGAGACGGCCCCGGGCGGGAGCTCGTTGATCCGTATCTTCGTCCCGTTTCGCGCCGGCGGCACCGAGACTGGGCCGGTCGCGGGATCGGGCGGCACTGTGCCGGCCGGGTCTGTGCCGATCGGGGCCGGCGCCGCGTCGGTCGCCCAGAGCTCGTAGAACAGCGTGCCGCCCGGCGTGGTGTGGGCCGCGGGCACCGGGTCATCGGACGTGAAGACGGAGCTCCCGCTGGCGTTGTGACCAGTTACGACACGGCGAGGAATGGTCGGCATGCGCTCAATCTCAGCACGTTCGCGCGCCGCGGTCACTCCCTCGCCGGCCAGGACTCTTGCTGCCTGGTATGGCGTCCGGCCACTAAGAGAGCCGCCGCCGGCGCCCGGCGGGGGAAACGTGATAGGGAGTAGTACCTGGCGGCAAGCGAAGGGGCGTGGTGTGATGCGGGCGATCGTGGTGAGCGAGCTTGGCGGGCCCGAGGCGATGGTTCTGGGCGAGCGGGCCGACCCCGTCGCCGGGCCCGGCCAGGTCGTCGTCGAGGTCGCGGCGGCCGGCGTCAACTTCATCGACGTCTACCGGCGCTCCGGCGTCTACAAGCAGCCGGTGCCCTACGTCCCGGGCAGCGAGGGCGCGGGCACGGTCGTCGCGGCGGGGGAGGGCGTCCATGAGTTCTCCGCTGGCGACCATGTCGCGTGGTGCGAGGGACCCGGCAGCTATGCCGAGCGCGTCGCGGTAGCCGCCGACCAGGTGATGCCGGTGCCAGGGGGCATCGACCTGAAGGTCGCGGGGGCCGTCGTGCTCCAGGGGCTCACCGCGCACTACCTGTGCCACAGCACGTTCCCTGTCGCCGAGGGAACCGTCGCGGTCGTGCACGCGGCGGCCGGAGGCGTCGGCCTGCTGCTCACCCAGATGATCAAGGACATCGGCGGCACCGTGGTCGCCACCACCTCGTCCACGCCCAAGGCCGTCCTCGCCAAGCAGGCCGGCGCCGACTTCGTGACGACCTATGCGGAGTTCCCCGCCGTGGTCCGCGAGGTAACCGGCGGCCGGGGCGCCGACGTCGTCTTCGACGGCGTGGGCAAGGACACCTTCGACGCGAGCCTGTCGGTGCTCCGGCCGCGCGGCATGATGGTGCTGTTCGGCGGGTCAAGCGGCCAGGTCCCCCCGCTCGACCCGCAGCGGCTCAACAGCGGCGGCTCCCTCTACCTGACCCGCCCCACCCTCGCCAACTACGTCGCGGACCGCCCGGAGCTGCTGTGGCGCGCCGGCGACATCTTCGAGCGGATCGCCAAGGCCAGCCTGCACGTCCGCATCGGCGCGGACTACCCCCTGGCCGACGCCCCGCGTGCCCACGAGGACCTCACCTCCCGCCGCACCACCGGCAAGCTTCTCCTCCTCCCGTAGCCCCGCCACAAGGCAACCGCCAGGATCATCCAGAACGAGTTCGGCTGACTCTCCCGCGCACGGGACCCAACCTCTCCCGCGCAGGGGACCCAACGCGAGATAACAGCAAGAAGCGCCTCTTGGCCCCACGCGGGGCTCCCCGCCATCGTGAAGGAGTTTCCTTCGATGAAGGATTCGCAGCTTATTCGCTGCTAATCCTTCATGATCATGCCCAGGCGCCGCAGGCGCGATGCCCCTGACCTGCTCTCGGCCGCCCGCACCGGATAACAGCAAGAAGCATGCTCGTGACGGCTCATGATCGCGAAGATTTCTTTCTTCGCGAAGATTTTTGGCACTATCGCGCAATGCCGTTGATGCGTACTCGGCCATGGCCGACACCGGCAGGGCCTTGACGACGTCCACCGGGTGGTTCAGCCGCGCGTTGTAGCGCGCCAAAGCGATCTCGGGCGGGCACGCGCAGTGCACCTCGACCGGCAGGCCGCCGAGTCCGAGCAGGCGCCGCGCTCGAACTCGCTGTACGGCCGGAAGTTCGCCTCGATCACCACCGCGGGCGCCCGCGCCGCCAGTGCCCACAGCAGCTCCATCGAGGCCCCGCCAAGCCGCCGCGACCAGGCCAGGCCGGCCTCCGGGGCGCCGAGCGTGTCGTGCAGCGTCTCCTTGATCGTGTCCTTCGTGAGCAGCGCGTACCCCAGCTCCGCGGCGAGCGGCCCGGCCAGGCTCGTCTTCCCTGCCCCCGGCGCTCCCGAGACATACACCAGCCGCCGCACCAGCGTCATAGCCGACTTTCTACCAGGCCGGGACCGCTCCGTGACGGCCGCCGGCGGCTGCCTGCGCGGCCACGGCTGAGCGGCGAGAACTGTTGAGTTAACCGACACGCGTGTCGTTTAACTCACGATGCCCGCGAGACCAGCGGGGATGACCGCCACTAGTATCGGGTAATCCATCGGGAAAGCCGCATGAGGAGCAGCCGTGACCTTGCTTGAGCGCATCAACGGCCCGGAGGACCTTAAGGACCTCACCCAGGAGCAGCTGAGCCTCCTGGCGGCAGAGATCCGCGATGTCCTGGTGGAAACCGTAACGAGGACCAGCGGCCACCTGGGCCCGAACCTGGGCGTCGTGGAGCTGACCATCGCGCTGCACCGGGTGTTCGACTCACCCAAGGACAAGGTGATCTTCGACACGGGGCACCAGTCCTACGTGCACAAGCTGCTGACCGGACGGCACGGCCAATTCCACACGCTGCGGCAGACCGGCGGCCTGTCGGGCTACCCGAGCCGCGCCGAGTCCGAGCATGACCTCGTGGAGAACAGCCACGCCTCCACGTCGCTGTCGTATGCCGACGGCATGGCGAAGGCGTACAAGCTGCGCGGCGAGCACGATCGCACGGTCGTCGCCGTGATCGGCGACGGCGCGCTGACCGGCGGCATGGCCTGGGAGGCGCTGAACAACATCGCCGTCGCCCGCGACTCCAGGCTCGTCATCGTCGTCAACGACAACGGCCGCTCCTACCAGCCGACGATCGGCGGCCTCGCCACGCACCTGTCCTCCATCAGGATCAGCCAGCGTTACGAGCAGGTACTCGACCTCATCAAGACCACGGTGACCGCCGCGCCCCTCGTGGGCAACCCGCTGTTCGGCGCGCTGCACGGCGCGAAGAAGGGCCTGAAGGACTTCCTCCAGCCGCAGGTGCTCTTCGAGGACCTGGGCATCAAGTACATCGGCCCGATCGACGGCCACGACGAGGGGATGACGGAGCACGCCCTGCGCCAGGCCAACGAGTACGGCGGCCCGGTGCTCGTGCACGTCATCACGCGGAAGGGCTTCGGCTACGCCCTCGCGGAGCAGAACGAGGAGGACTGCCTCCACCAGGTCCCCGGCACCCCGGCCACGCCGGCCGGCGCGAACGTGACGCCAGCCAAGCCGGCCGCGCCCAAGCGTTCCTGGACCGACGTCTTCGCGGCCGAGATGGTCGCCATCGGCGGCCGGCGCCCCGACGTGGTCGGGATCACCGCCGCGATGCTGCACCCGGTGGGCCTGGCCCCGTTCAAGCAGGCCTACCCGGACCGGGTCTACGACGCCGGCATCGCCGAGCAGCACGCGATGACGATGGCCGCGGGCCTGGCGATGGCCGGGCTGCACCCGGTCGTGTCGATCTACGCGACGTTCCTGAACCGCGCCTTCGACCAGCTGCTGATGGACGTCGCGCTGCACAGGCTCCCGGTCACGGTGACCCTTGACCGGGCCGGCGTCACCGGACCGGACGGCGCGTCACACAACGGCATGTGGGACGGCTCGATCCTGCAGGTCGTGCCGGGCCTGGCGGTCGCGGCGCCGCGCGACGGCAGCCGGGTCGCGGAGCTACTCAACGAGGCCGTCGGCGTCAGCGACGGCCCCACGGTCGTCCGCTACCCGAAGGGCTCCGTCGGCGCCGAGGTCGAGGCGATCGGCAAGCTCGGCCAGATGGACGTCCTCGCGGTCCCCGGCGCTGAACTGGGCCGGGACGTGCTGCTGCTCGGCGCCGGCCCGATGGCCGTCACCTGCGTCGAGGTCGCGCGCCGCCTCCAGGACCACGGCATCGGCGTCACGGTCGTCGACCCGCGCTGGCTCAAGCCGGTCGACGAGGCCGTCGTCGAGGCAGCGCGGCAGCACCGGCTGGTCGCGGTCGTCGAGGACAACGGCCGGGTCGGCGGGTTCGGCGACGCGGTGGCGCGGCTGCTGCGCGACCACGACG
>JAWWPV010000581.1:0-6220 GCA_033854775.1 Trebonia sp. | reverse complement strand
CCGCGCCACCCAGGACCGCAGAGCCTGCGGCCCGTAGCGGGGCGACGGCTGAGCCGTCCCCTCGTGGAACCGCAGATAGCCCCAGGTCGCGGTGGACCACAGCGGCGTGATCGGGCGGCCGCGCCGGTCGGCCCAGCACAACGTCGCGTCGTGCGCGGTCAGGACCTGCCGGACCTCCTCGCTCCACCAGGTCTCGTGCCGCGGCTCCACCGCGAGCCGCGGTCCCTGCTCGCCCATCGCGGCGGCCGCCGTCCGGAACTCCTTCAGGCAGGCGTCCAGCAGGTCCGGGTCGGCCTTCAGCGTCGGCGGCAGCTGGAGCAGGACCGGCCCGAGCTTGGGCCCCAGCCCCGCCGCCGCGCCGAGCAGCCGGGCCACCGGCTCGGCCGGGTCGCGCAGTCGGCGCACATGGGTGAGGTACCGGCTGGCCTTGACCGCCATGACGAAGTCGTCAGGAGTCCGCTCCCGCCAGCTCTCGAATGTCTCCCGCGGCGGCAGGCGGTAAAAGCTGTTGTTGTTCTCCACGGTCAGGTAGCGCTCAGCGTAGTGCTCCAGCCACCGGCGCTGGGGCACTCCCGCGGGGTAGAGCCGGCCCCGCCAGTCGCGGTACTGCCAGCCGGACGTCCCGATCTTCATCGGCATGGCCGCTATCTGCCCGCCGGCCCCGTTTCCACGCAGCCTTGCGCGTGGCAGCTGGAAGCCGTCTGAGGCACGGGCTACAGGGCCCCGAGCCAGCGATGCCCCGGGTGCGCGCGGGCGAGCAGCTCAGCCAGGGCCTCGCGCTGAGCCGGAGTCATGTGCGGGACGGTTGCGTCGAAGTCCGCCTGGTCCTTCGGGCGGGCGTGCTTGGCCTTGAACAGCAGGACCAGCTCGGGCGCGAGGTACGGGATGCCGTTGCGGGTGTGGCGGATGATGTCGCTGTAGGGAAGCCGGATCGTCTGGTCGCGCCGGCAGATCCAGGTGTCGCCGTCGTGCGGTTCGCGGAACACGTCGAGCAGGTAGTTGCCGGTGGCCGGGTCGCGCAGCCATGTCTGGTGCACGGCGGCCAGCACGTCCGGTGTGGCGTCCTCCCAGATCCGGCCGCTGCCTGCCCCGTCGAAGACGTATCCGGGGAAGCGGCTGCGCACCGTGGGGAAGCTCGCGGCGGGGATCGCGACCTCGATGTCCCCGTGCTCGCGCGTCTGCCTGCCGCGGAACAGGTC
This sequence comes from Trebonia sp., assembly GCA_033854775.1. GTDB lineage: Bacteria > Actinomycetota > Actinomycetes > Streptosporangiales > Streptosporangiaceae > Trebonia. The sequence continues at coordinate 5,021 of JAWWPV010000581.1, read as the reverse complement.
CAGCGCCCAGCCTGCCGCCACGTACCAGGGGGCGGCGATGCCGGCCAGGTGGCGTGCGACGTCGCGCGGGGTCCAGCAGGATGACCACCTGGCGTCGAGGGCTTCGATCGCGGCGGGAGACAGCTCGATGCCGCCGCCGGGCAGCTGCTCGCTCACCGGGAAAATCTATCAGCGGGCTCCCACGGTCGGCGCGGTAGCAAGCGGAACCGCGGGGACCCGTTCCCGGGCCAACGGCAGTGCCAGGCGGCAGGCGGCCCAGGCGGCAAATAAACTGATCACTGACACAGGCCGGCGGAGGGACGAAGACGTGGCGGACAGCCCCCTACGGTGGGGAATCCTCGGAACGGGCGGGATCGCGAGCACGTTCGTGACTGACCTGCGGCTGACCGGTTCCGGCGTGGCCGTCGCGGTCGGGTCGCGCAGCCAGGGATCCGCAGACCGCTTCGCGGACAAGTTCGGCATCACGAGCCGGCACGCCAGCTACGAGTCGCTCACGGCTGACCCGGACGTCGACGTAATCTACGTCGCGACGCCGCACCCGATGCACCACGACAACGCGATCCTCGCCCTGCGGGCCGGCAAGCACGTGCTGGTCGAGAAGCCGTTCACGATGAACGCCGCCGAGGCACGCGAGGTCGCCGACGTGGCGAGGAAGCAAGGGCTGTTCGCCATGGAGGCGATGTGGACCCGGTTCCTGCCGCACATGGCCATCATCCGGGACTGGCTCGCGCGGGGCGTCCTCGGCGACGTCGTGGCCTTGACCGCGGATCACGGCCAGTGGTTCGCCGAGGATCCCGGTTTCCGGCTCTTCGCACCCGAACTGGGCGGCGGCGCACTGCTTGACCTCGGCGTGTACCCAGTGTCGTTCGCGTCAATGGTCCTCGGCACGCCAAGCAGGATCGTGTCCATGAGCGACCCGGCGTTCACCGGGGTGGACGCGCAGACGTCCATGCTGTTCGGCTACGGCAGCGGCGCCCAGGCCGTGCTCACGTGCACCCTGCGGGCAAAAAGCCCGACGAGGGCGGCGATCGTCGGCACCGACGCCAGGATCGAGGTCGAGGGCGACTTCTACGCCCCCGCGACCGTGACGCTCATCCCGAGGAAGGGCGACCCGACCCGCGTCGAGCCGAGGCACGAGGGCCGGGGGCTGCGCCACCAGGCCGACGAGGTCGCGCGCCGGCTGGCCGCCCGCGAAGTGGAAAGCCCACTGATGCCGCTGGATGAGACCATCTCAATCATGGAGACGATGGACACCGTGCTGGCGCAGGCCCGGCGGGACGCATGAACGACGACCAGCAGGCGCTGATCGCCTCGCTCGAGGCACAGGAAAGCAGGCTGGTGTTCACCCGGTTCGACAACGCGGACGCATGGCGGCTCGGCAGCGCGATGGTGACGGCCGCGATTGAGCGGGTACTGCCGGTCACGATCGACATCCGCCGCCACGGCCAGCAGCTGTTCCACGTCGCCCTGCCGGGCACCACGGCCGAGAACGACTCGTGGATCGAGCGCAAGGTCAGCGTGGTCAACCGGTTCGCCGCGGCCTCCTACCTTGTTGGCCGGCGGCTCGCGGCGCGCGGGACCGCGCTGGACGAGGCACTGGGCGTCGAGCCGCGGCTGTTCGCGGCGCACGGCGGTGCCTTTCCGATCCGCATCAAGGACGTGGGCGTTGTCGGCACGGTCACCGTATCCGGCCTGCCCCAGGCGGACGACCATGCCTTCGTCACCGAGATGATCGGCGCCTTTCTCGGCGTATGAGTGCGCCGGCACCGGAGATCGCGGCCGTATGACACGCCGCGCCTAGCCGAGCCGCCTGACCCCTGCTCCAGCCAGGTTCACTGGCCCGAGCCGTCAGAGTCTGTTGCATCTGGACATTAACAACTGTTAATCGTTCAAGAGTTGTACACCTCCAGTTGTATTTGCCGTCTTTCCGGACTGGGACGCTCGCTCTGTTTTGTCGCGGCTGCTCCTGGGAGGACAGTAATGACTCAAAATGTGGAGCGCACCGGCGTCTCGAGGCGGTTGTTCCTCGGCGGCGTCGGCGTTACGGCCGGCGGTCTCGTGGTGGCCAGCGGCCCGGTTCTGTGGCAGCAGGCCGCCAAGGCTGCCACGGTCACCGCCGAGCAGATCCACCTGACATTCGGCGAGGACCCGACCCGCGAGGTCGTGGTGTCGTGGGTGACCCCGTCCTCGGTGTCGAACCCGAAGGTCATCGTCGGCACCCCAGCGGGCGGCTTCGGCCGGACCGTCGAGGCCGAGACCCGCACCTACACCGACTCCAACAACGGCATCGCGACGATTACCCAGCACGCCAGCGTCAACGGCCTGCACCCGGACACCGACTACGTGTACCAGATCGTCAGCGACGGCGAGACGCAGCTCTCAAGTGCGTTCCGCACCGCGCCCGGGGGCCGGGTGGCGTTCCGCTTCACCAGCGTCGGCGACATCGCCTGCGGTGACACCGCCTACTCCAAGGCGTCGCTCAACGCTGCGGCGACCGCCGCGTCGGTCGAGAAGTTCGACCCGGTCGTGCACCTGGTCAACGGCGACCTGTCCTACGCCAACTCCAACCAGCTGTTCCAGCCTCAGGTCTGGGAGGAGTACTTCGACAACACGCAGCTCTCGGCCGCGAACCGGCCGTGGATGCCGACCCTGGGCAACCACGAGAACGAGCCCGGGAACGGCCCGCAGGGCTACCTGTCGTACCAGACCCGCTTCACCCTCCCGAAGAACCACTCAAGCGACTTCGAGGGCAACTGGTACAGCTTCCAGGTCGGCTCGGTGCTGTTCGTCATGCTGGACAACAACGACGTCTGCTACCAGGTCGACACCGGGACCTACCTGAGCACCGGCGACAACCAGATCCTGACCGGCTACTCCGGCGGCGAGCAGCTGAAATGGCTGAAGAAGACGCTTCACGAGGCGTCGACCGACACCTCGGTCGACTGGATCGTCGCCGTCATGCACCAGCCGGCCATGTCCACGTCTGACGCGGACGGCGCCGATCTGGGCATCCGCCAGAACTGGATGCCGCTGTTCTACCAGTACGGCGTCGACTTCGTGCTGGCCGGCCACGACCACGACTACGAGCGCAGCTACCTGGTGCGCGGTAGCGACTCCGGCACCGTCATGCGGCCGCACGTCGTCAGCACCGACCTGCACAGCGTCGACTCCGACGAGGGCCTCGTCCACCTGGTGATCGGCACCGGGGGCACCAAGGGACACGACGACATCTACCAGACGGGCACCGCGGGCGAACCGACCGAGACCGTCAACGTCTCCGGCACCGCGACCGAGACCGAGGACGCGCCGTGGTCCGCGGTCACCGATCCCAGCACCACCTACCCGTGGGGCCTAGGCGTGTTCGACGTGGATCCGGGCCGCTTCCCCGGTGACAAGACCACGATGGCCTTCACCTACTACCACACCCCGGCCGCCACGGCTTCGACCCCGTACCCGGCCCCGGCCGAGTTCGACACGTTCACCGCGACCCGGACCCGCTCTGACGGCTTCGGCTTCCGCCAGCGTAACGCCAAGTAGTCCTCAGTCCCCCTGAGATGACGGCGGGGGCACCGGGACCCGACCGGGTCCCGGTGCAGCGGCAGCGAGACAACTGGCTGGGCCATTCACGGACTCTGTTCTGCGCGTTCACGTGGGTGAAGTTGCCCGGACAACGTCCTGATGAACTCTTGAGGGGTGAACAGCCGGATGATTACCTGGCCGGTGCCGGATCCGGTGCTGCCCGAGACGGTCGACCCCGTGCTCGCCGAGGCCGCCCGCGCGGCGACGGCAGCGCGTTCCCTACCGGACAACCGGCCGTACCGCCGCTGGTCGGGTGTGGTGGCCGCGTCGCCGGCGCTGGCCGAGGAACTAGCCGCTGTCATTGGCGGGTCATAGCAGGTCGTAGACGGACCTTGGAGGACGCATGATGCTGACTGGCGACGAACTGGCAGAGCTGATTGACGGGCTCGCCGGGCTTCCCTACGGAGGGGAGGCGGTGGACCAGCGCCGCCACGCACTGCAGTGCGCAGCGCACGCCGTTGCCGCCGGATCCGACGACGAACTAGTACTGGCCGCAGCGCTGCACGATATCGGTCGTGCCGAGCCAGTGCGTGCGAAGTTTCCCGGGCTGCCGCACGAGCAGGCCGGGGAGGCCTTCGCCCGCGACCGTGTCGGCGAGGGGGTGGCCTGGCTGATCGGTCAGCACGTCCCGGCGAAGCGCTATCTGGTTGCCGTGGACGAGGCGTACTTCGGGCAGCTGAGCCCGGCGTCGGTGCGCTCCCTGGAACGGCAGGGCGGCCCGATGGGCACGGCCGAAGTGGAACAGTTCAGGTTGCACCCCCGGGCCGAGGACGCGGTCGCGCTGCGCCAGTGGGACGAAGCGGCGAAGGACGCCGAAGACCCTGGCCTGCCCATGGCGGAATTGCTCCGCGTATTCGACCGCTACCGGAAGGCCCGGGGCCACTCGTAACCGCGGTGCGAACGACATTCCGCAGTCGTCCGTGACGTCGACCCTGGCAGGCCGCCCGCCTGGCACGCTACCCAGCGGGGGATAGTCGTGGCGTGGCAGTCCCACGCCGGAGCCATTCCCCCTCGCCGGGCCGGGCCGTGACCTCGCCGTCAGCGAGTACGATCTGGCCGCGCCGCAGGACGAGCCGCGGCCAGCCCTGCACCTGCCAGCCGTCGTACACCGAAAACCCGGACAGAGACTCCATCCCCGCCCCGTCGATCGTGCGGCGGTGCCCGGGGTCCCACAGCGCGATGTCCGCGTCGGAACCGACGGCGACCGCGCCTTTGCGCGGGTAGAGGCCGAAGATCCGGGCCGCGTTCGCCGAGGTGACCTCCACGAACCGGTCGAGCGAGAGGCGCCCCGCGGCCACGCCCTCGGAGTACAGCATGGGCAGCATCGTCTCGAGGTCGGCGACTCCCTGCCTGGCGGTCACCGCGGTGAGCGCGGGATCGAGCTTGTCCTCCAGCGTCCACGCCGCGTGGTCGCTGCAGAGCGTGTCGACGTCACCGGCGGC
>JAWWPV010000580.1:0-4860 GCA_033854775.1 Trebonia sp. | reverse complement strand
CGCCGTACTTGTCGGCCAGGCGGCCCGCGTAGATGCTGATCGCGGCCGAGAGCAGGTAACCGGGCAGCAGCAGCAGTGACGCGTGGATGGGCGACAGCCCGCGCGGCCCCTGCAGGTACATCAGCAGCAGGAACAGCACCGCGAAGCTGGCCAGGCCCTGGAACAGCGACGCGCCGAGCGACGCCGCCATCGTCGGGACCTTGAAGATCCGGAGCGGCAGCATCGGCGCCGCGGTCCGTGACTCGATGAAGACGAACACCCCGATCAGCGCCACGCCGCCGATCAGGTAGCCGGCCGTCGAGGCGTCGAACGGCCCGTTGGCAAGCTTGGTGATCGCCCACAGCACGCCGAACAGGCCGAGGCCGAGGGTGATCATGCCGAGCGGGTCGAGCCGCTGGCGGATCCGCTCGCCCTTGTCGCGGAGCACGCGCAGGGCGCCCGCGATGGCGAGCACGCCCGTCGGCACGTTGATCCAGAAGATCCACCGCCACGAGACGTACGTGACGATCAGCCCGCCGAGTACCACGCCGAGCACCGCGCCGATCGTCCAGCCAAGCGAGGTGAACCCGTAGGCGCGGCCGCGCTGTTCCCTCGGGTACAGGTCGGCGATCACCGCGCCGCTGTTCGCCATGATCAGCGCGCCGCCGATCCCCTGGACGACCCGGAAGACGATGATCGATGCCTCGTTCCACGACAGCGCGCACAGCAGCGATCCGAGGACGAAGACGGCGAACCCGGTCTCGTACATGCGTACCCGGCCAAACATGTCGCCGAGCCTGCCGACCTGGGTGGCGAGCAGCGTGATGACCAGCAGGAAGCTGATGATCACCCAGATCACCGCGGACAGCGCCACGTGCAGGCTGCGCTGGATCTCCGGTAGCGCGAGGACCACGATGGTCGTGTCGACCGCTGTCATCAGGACGCCCGCCATGATCACGATCATGGCGAGGCCGGTTCTGACGGTCGCGTCCGGTGACACCTGCTCGGGACTACTCTGCTCGGTTCCGGGGAAAGTCACTTGCTTAGCCTAACGAACGGTAGCTTTTCCGCCAGCCGAGACTAGGCTGTGTTCCGGCGTTCGCACGTGAGGGGCGGCATTGCAGTGGCTCGCGATGAATCCGCGATCGGCAGGGTGGGCGTGCTCATCGTCGGCACCCGTGGCCCGGACGGTCCCGGTGAGGTGCGGATCAAGATTCGCGGCGGCTCAGAGACCTACCTTGCCTGGTCGCGAAAGCCCCTGTCGGCAGGCACCGTCGTCCTCGTCATCGAGTACCTGCGCCCGCGTACGGTTGACGTTATTGAATGGACCGACCCGCTCGGTGAGGCCCCCGTTATCCCCGGTTCTACAGAAGTTCCTCGCTCAGGAGAGTGAAACCATGTTCGGTTACCGAGTTCCCGCCCCCGATGAGGCAATGCTTATCTCCGGCGGTCGTCGCGGGATGAATGACGCGCCGTTCCGGGTGGTCACCGGGCACGGGGCGTTTGTCACGCCGCTCTTCCGCAAGGTCAGGTACCTGACGCTTTCCATGCAGGAAGCCGAGGTGTCAGAGACCTGCGTGACCAAGCAGGGCATCTCGCTGAACGTCCGCTCGGTGATCGCGTTCAAGGTCGGCTACGACGCGGAGTCCATCGTCAACGCCGGCCAGCGGTTCCTGTCCGACCAGGACCAGATGTCCGTGCTGACCGGCCGGATCTTCGCCGGCCACCTGCGGTCGATCATCGGCTCGATGACCGTCGAGGAGATCGTCACCGAGCGGCAGAAACTGGCCTCCGAGGTGCTGGACGGCTCCAAGGCGGAGATGGCCACCATCGGCCTGACCGTCGACTCGCTCCAGATACAGTCCATCGACGACATGGGCGCCGGCTACATCGCGGCCATGGCCGCGCCGAACAACGCGGCGATTCAGCGGCAGGCCAAGATCGCTCAGGCCGCGGCCGATCAGGCGTCGGCCGAGGCGCAGCAGGCCTCGATCCGCAAGCAGGCCGAGTTCGCCAGGCAGACCGCGGTCGTCCAGGCCCAGTACAAGGCCGAGATCGACAAGGCGCAGGCGGAGGCCGCACAGTCCGGCCCGCTCGCGCAGGCCTCGGCGCAGCGCGCGGTCATCTCCGCCCAGGCGGAGCTGGCCCAGCACCAGGCCGCGCTCCGCCAGCAGCAGCTGGTCTCCGAGGTGATCAGGCCCGCCGAGGCCGAGGCGGAGAAGGTGAAGATCCTCGCCATCGCCGACGCGGAGCGGACCAGGATCGCGGCTGAGGCCGCCGCGTCCAACAACCGGGTGGCGCTCGACCAGTTGCTGATCGCCCAGCTCCCGCAGATCGTCAAGGAGGCGGCCGCCGGGCTGAACGGCGCCAACGTCACCGTGCTCAACGGCGCGGACGGACTCGGCGAGATCGCCGCCGGACTTGTCAGCCAGGGGCTGACCATCCTGGAGTCGGTCCGCAGGGGCGTCGGCGTCCCGCCGTCCGACGACTCAACCAAGCCGAACGCCCTCGGCAACGGTCAAAACCACTGAAAATCAAAATTCAGCACCAAAGAGGATTATTCACGGAGTTCCGGGCCAAGGCCACGCCGGTAAGACCCCGGGTCGCGGCGGCGCGGGCCCGGTCCAGTCATAGTGGATCGTCAGGAGCACCCCGGTCACACCCTGGTCCTCCTGACGATCCATCATCTGACGGAAGCTGAATAACCCGGAAGATCTTGGAAACTTTGCTCTACGTGGAGATTTTGCACTACGTGGAGATAAAACACGCGTAGCACGTGCGGAAGTTCCATGTAATGCGGAGTTTCCACGTTACGGCCACGGGTGCACCCGGCGAACCGGGCATACGAGACGGCCCAAGGCAGCGACTCCGTTTAGAGCAAGCCCAGCTCGGTTTCTAGTGCTGGGAGAGGATGGCGGCCAGGTCGGCGGCGGGGGAACGATTGGGCAGCGCTGTGTGGATTAGTTCCGTGCGATGGCACAGCCTTGGCTGCGCTACGTGGACGCTGGTGATATCTCCGCGGCGAAGAATTGTCTCTGGTAGCAGCGTTAGGCCGTGGCCCTCGGCGGCCAGATTGATCAGCGTCGTTACGTCTTCGCCGGTGTAGCGCAGTGCGGGCTTGAATGCTCCTGGACCGGCATGCCTGCGGATTTCTGCTAGCGGCGGGGCCACGTTGTCGGCCGCTATCCATCGGGCGTCGGCTAGATCTGTCAGGCGGAGGGAGCGGCTCTTTGCCAGCGGATGGCCAGTGGGCAGGAGGACAGCGACTTGCGTCTCGCTGAGGCCTACGGCGGTTACCGGGGATTCTTCCGGGAGGGGGTCGCCTGGGGCGGTTAGGCCGTCGGTGAGGGCTAGGTCCAGTTTCCCGCGCGCTACCGCGATGGCCGTCTCCCGGCGGTTTCCTGTCTGAATGGTGACGGCCAGGCGGGGCATCCGGTTGCGGAGTACGGCTAGAGCTGTCGCTAGGGCGGAGGTCGAGCCCGCGAGCGGGGTGACGCCGATGAGCAGCGTGGCGGGCGGGGTCTTCGTCATTCTCGTGACGTCGGTTCTTGCCGCGTCCAGGCGGAGCAGGATGGGCTCCGCGTGCTCAAGCAGGCGGGCGCCCGCCTCCGTCGGGGTCACCGGGCGGCGGTTGAGCAGTTGGGTCTTCAGGTCGTTTTCCAGCGCGGCTATCTGCTGGGATACCGCCGCCTGGGTGTAGCCGAGTTCTGTCGCGGCCGCGGAGAATGAGCCGAGCCTGGCCACCGCCACGAAGGTCCTGAGCAGTTGCGCTTCCACCGGATAAGCATCGCTTATCGGAAGACAAGAAATCATCGTTGGCGCTTAACATCAGGGTGGCCCGAGGATTAGGTCATGACTCAGCACACCCCCCGGATCGCGCTCGTGGGCGACCGGTCAGCGAACGTCAGGGCGCACGCGCGCATCCCCGGGCTCATCGACGCCCTCCTCACGCGCGATTCCATCGCGCTCGATCCCTACTGGATCGCGACGCCGGATGTGGCGGAATGCGAGCTGAGCGGCTTCGACGCGATCTGGGTGGCACCCGGCAGCCCGTACGAGAGTGCCGCGGGTGCCATCGCGGCCGTGCGCACCGCTCGCGAAAAGGGCATACCGTTCCTTGGCACCTGCGGCGGCTTCCAGCACGCGCTGCTGGAGTACGCCCGCAACGTCTGCGGGCTGGCGGGAGTAGAGAACGCCGAGGTCACGCCAGACGCCAGCGAGCACCTCATCGTCCCGCTCGAATGCTCGCTCATGGGTCATGAGGAGGCGGTCATGATCGTGCCTGGCACGCTCGCCGCGCGGATTTCCGGCCCTGGCAGGCGGACCGAGCGCTACCACTGCAGCTACGGGCTGAACGAGAAGTACCTGGAGACGTTGACCGGCGGTGGCCTGCGGTTCAGCGGCTTCGACGATGACGGACAGGTCAGGATCGTGGAACTGCCCGGGCACCCGTTCTTCATGGGCACTCTCTTCCAGCCGGAACTCCACGGCAACGGCGCGCAGCCGCACCCCATCATCCGCGCCTTCGCCATGGCAGCGGCGGAGCGAGCCGCATCGCGAGCCTAACGATCGCACCCCCGCCCCGCTGAACCGCGGTGCCTACGCGGGCCGCAGCAGGATGAAGTTGATCGCGGTCACCTTCATCACCAGCTCGCCGCCGGAGTTGGTCAGTTCCATGAGCGACTTGACGATCCCCCGGTCGGGCTTGCTGCTTGAGCGGCGCGCTTCGAGTACCGTGGCGCGGACGTGCAGCGTGTCGCCCGGGCGGACCGGCTTCGGCCAGCGGATCTCGTCGACACCAGCGGCACCGAGGCTGCTCTCCGGGCTGACGTAGCGGTCCACCAGTTGGCGCATCATCATGCTCGTCGTGTGCCAGCCGCT
>JAWWPV010000579.1:0-4136 GCA_033854775.1 Trebonia sp. | reverse complement strand
ATGGCGGCGCCCACGATCGATCACCGCGGTCCCGAGTTCGCCGGCCTGGCCCGCCACGTGCTGGCCGGCCTTGGGCGGCTGTGCGGCAGCACAAGGCCCGTCGCTGTCTATCCCTCGTCAGGCACCGGCGCCTGGGAGGCCGCGCTGGTCAACACGCTGTCGCCGGGCGACCGCGTGCTGGCCTTCGACACCGGGCATTTCGCCGCCTTGTGGTCGCAGATGGCCAGGAAGCTCGGCCTGAAGGTGAACGTCGCCCCCGGCGACTGGCGCCAGGGTGTCCAGGCGGCCCAGGTCCGCGAGAAGCTGGCCGCGGACCCGGGGCACGAGATCAAGGCGGTCACCATCGTGCAGAACGAGACGTCCACCGGGTGTGCCAGCCAGATCCCGCTGATAAGGGCGGCGATGAACAGCGCCGGGCATCCCGCCCTGCTGCTGGTCGACACCATCTCGTCGCTCGGTTCGGTCGATTACCGCCACGATGAGTGGGGCGTCGACGTCACCATCTGGTGCTCCCAGAAGGGCATGATGCTGCCGCCGGGCCTGGGTCTCAACGCGATCAGCGAGAAGGCTCTCGCCGCCGCGCGGCTAGCTCGCCTACCGCGCAGCTACTGGGACTGGCAGCCGGTGCTCGCGGCCACCGAGACAGGGCTGTTTCCCTACACCCCAGCCACCAACCTGCTGTTCGGGCTGCGCGAGGCACTGGCCATGTTTGATGAGGAAGGCCTGACCGCCGTCTTCTCACGGCACCTCCGCCATGCGGAAGCTACCCGCAGGGCGGTCCGCGGCTGGGGACTTGACATTGTGTGCCAGGACCCAGACGACTACTCCAGTACGCTCACCGCCGTCATGGTTCCCGGCGGGTGCGACGCGGACCAGGTGCGCCAGTTGATTCTGGACCGCTACAACATGTCACTCGGCGCCGGGCTTGGCCGGCTGGCCGGCCGGGTATTCCGCATCGGGCACCTCGGGGATCTCAGCGACCTCTCGCTGGCCGGCGCCCTCTGCGGGGTGGAGATGGGACTGGCCCGGGCGGGAGTTCCCATCGCTCGCGACGGTGTAAGCGCGGCGCTCGACTATCTCGGGTCAGCCGCCTGAGCGGCGGTGTCCGCGCTGGCCCGCGGCCGGCTGCCTCGATCTCCTCCCCGAAGAAGGGGCATCCGCCGGCCTGCCGCTCTCCAGCGGCGAAACGGCAGGCCAGGGCTGGTTGCTGGCTATGGCGTGGCTGCCGCAAGCGCGTTCGCTGACATCACGTATGCCTGCTGTTCAACGCCTGCCGCAGTGGACTGGAAGGCGCCATACGGGCCGAAGGTGTTGTTGTACTTGTTGTAGTCGAGGTCGCCGCTGGCGCCCTGGTAGTTGATCTTCTTGCCTGCCTTGATGAGCGCCAGGCAGGCCGCGTAGGCGTAGCATGCGGTTCCCGGCGGGTTCGTGACCATGGTCATGTCGTGTGCGGCCGTGGTCCCGTCGGTGGTCTTCGCGTAGTCGTCGGCCAGGGCGAGCGAGATCACCGCGTCGTAGGCGTAGTTGGCGTTGGCCAGCGGGCCTGCCGTCTTCTGGCTCGGGTAGAGCTGGTTGAACCCGTTGGTAAACGCGGTGTTGGCCGTGCCGGTCACCGAGGTGCCGTACACCGAGGTCAGCACGGTGTGAGCAGTCGGGTAACCGATCGCCTTGAGGTAGTCGCTGCCGCTGGTGACGTCGGTGCCGATCCACGGGATGTTCTGCCCGCCCAACTGCTTGAACTCACGGAAGAGCACGGCCGCGGTCGGCGGGTCCTCCTGGGTGAAGATCACCTGCGGGTGGGCGGCGAGCACCTCGCGGACCTGGCTCACGTAGGAGGTCTGGTCCGGGGTCACGATCACGGTCTTGAGGATCGTGCCCCCAAGCTTGGTGAACGTCTGGGAGACAGGCTGGAGGAAGGTCTGCGCCGCCGGGTCGGAGTAGAACAGCATGACAGCCGTGGTGTAGTGCTTCACGTTCGCGTAAAGGGCCATGGCCACGCCCAGCTGGGAGTCCGACGGGCTGTCACGGAAGAAGTAGGGGTCGGTCTGGTGGTCGCGGGCGGTGTCGCCGCCCTGGAATTCGTCGACAATGTGATTGGCATCCAGGATCGGCTCGACGCCGTTGATCTCCTGAGTCTCGGGGCCGATCACGCCGCTGACGTTGCTGGTCAGCATCTGGTTGGTGGCCGTGACCCCGTCGGCGACGTCACAGCTGGTGTCGCCGGTGACCAGCTTAACCTGGCGGCCGAGGACGCCGCCGGCCGAGTTGATCTCGCTCTTGGCCACCTGGGAACCCTGGAGCATCGCCTGGCCGAGGCTCGCCAGCCGACCCGTGAAGCAGGAAAGGACGCCGTAGGTGACCGGGCCGCCGGACGAGCCGCCGCCTCCCCCGCTGGAGCTGGAGGACGCGCAGGCGGCCAGCACGACCGCGGCTGCGCAGGCCGCTACCAGTCTGCTCATCGTTGGAAGTCTCACGCTGGTTCTCCTCTATTCGGTGCGAGCCGTCCAGCGGTGCCCGTGTGCTGTGCCTACGGGTGCCAGGCCCTCTTGCTCGCCGTAGTCAACTCATGCGGCCGACGTAGAGATCCACGACGCTGTCGTCGTGAAGCAGTTCCTGTGCGGGACCGTCGAGCCTGTTCCGCCCGAGCACGAGGATGTAGCCCCAGTGCGCGTGGCGGAGGGTGCGCCGGGTGTTCTGCTCGACCACGCAGATCCCGACGCCGGTGGAGGCGATTTTCTCGATCTGCTCCCAGAGCGCGCCCTGGAGCAGGGGGGACAGCCCGGCGCTCGGCTCATCGAGCAGCATCACGACGGGCTTGAGCATCAGCGCCCTGGCCATGGCGAGCATGCTGCGCTGGCCGCCGCTGAGCATTGCTGCCCTGCGCCGCAGCGACACGCCGAGGTCGGGGAACAGCTCGCAGATTTCGTCGATCCGGGCGTCTACGCCGTGACGGCGCGTGTACGCCCCTACTTCCATGTTTTCCCGCACGGTGAGGTCGGGAAAGACGTTGGAGACCTGGGGAACGTAGCCGAGCCCGCGCTTGACCAGCTTCTCCGGCGGGATATTCGTGGTTTTCTCGCCCTGGACGTAGACGTCGCCGCGAGACACCCTCAGCAGCCCGCTCAGCGCTTTGAGCAGCGTGGACTTCCCGGCGCCGTTCGGCCCGACTATGGCGGCGATCTTCCCCGCGCGGACCGTCAGCGAGATGTCCTCGATGATGGGCGGCCCGCCGTAGCCGGCGGTCAGCCCGTCGGTACTCAGCACGACCTCGGGTCGCTCACTCATGGCTCTGGTCCATCCCGAGATAGGCGTCGACCACCCGGGAGTCGCCGCGCAGGCCGGAAAACGGTCCCTGGGCGATGACCTCGCCGAGGTCCATCACCACCACCTGATGGCAGGTTCTCTCGATGAACGGGAGGTTGTGCTCGACCACGATCACGGTCCTGCCCTCCGCCGCGAACTGCCTGACCGCCTCGCTGATCCGCCCGCCGAGCACCGGGTTGACGCCGCCCATCGGCTCGTCCAGGATGATTAGCCGGGCATCGGCGGCCGCGATGCGCGCGAATTCGAGCAGCCGTTTCTGGCCGCCGCTCAGCCTCACCGCGAGTTCGTTCCTGAGCCCCGCGAGCTGGAAGCGCTCCAGGATGGCCCGGACCGTGGTCCGGTCCGCCTCTTCCTCGCGGCGGATCCGGCGGGCGCGGGTCAGGGATCGCCAGAGGGACTCGTCAGCGAACCGGCGCCGCGCCAGGATGACGTTGTCCATGACGGTCAGGCGGGGCCACTCGCGGGGCGTCTGGAACGTCCGGATCAGCCCGAGCCGGGAGATGACGTCGGGACGCTTGCCGACAAGCGGCTCACCAGCGAACCTGATGCTGCCCGAGTCGGGCCTGCCAAACCCGGACACGAGGTCGACGACGGTGCTCTTGCCCGCGCCGTTCGGCCCTATCAGCCCGACTACCTGGCCTTCTGGCACAGAGAAGGTGCAATTCCGCACCGCGTGGACGCCGCCGAAGGACTTGACTAGGCCCTCGATCTCTAGCAGCGCGGCGCTCATCCGGGGCCTGCCTCGTCGGCCGCCGTGGCCGGCGGCGGCGCCGTGGCCGGCGCCGGCGTGGCGTCCGCGGAACCGGCTGAGG
>JAWWPV010000578.1:0-3870 GCA_033854775.1 Trebonia sp. | reverse complement strand
AACAGCCGGCACTGGGCGAGGGTCCAGTCGTCGAACCCGGCATCCTGGAGGGCCCGGAAAACCCGGTCCTCGGTGTACCGGTACGGGATGAACAACGACACCCCTAGATCAACCCGCTGCTCGTCGTCCATCCCGCCCTCGGCTCCATCGCCCGCCTGATCCCACAAGGTCCACACCCTACGCCAGCGCTGCCGAGCCAGATCGCCGCCGACCCGACCGCGGCGGCGCGTGCGCGGCGCTGCGCTCGCTGCGTTCCGCAGGCGCCATCTGCCCCTCGGCGACTTCGCACCTGTTGGTGTTGTTATCGGCGCTGTGCGGTACGACTACAGTAGTAATGATACCTGACTAGTATGGGCGGCGGCCCCGATGGGGGGACCGGCGGTGCCGTTGCGCGGAGCGTCGGTGCATCGGCAAGCGGAGCCGGAAGTAGCCGTCGCCGTTCGCTCCGCTGGCACTGGTGACCAGGATGCGCATCACAACCGCCTTTCGCGCAGCACACGCCCAGCGTAGGGACCGGGGCGGGAATTAATCGCGGGCGCTGGGAGATGAAAGTGAACATGACGACCGACGAACTGCGCTCGCGGCTCGGCCGCGTGGGAATCTGGATGCCGCCGCCGGAACGGGTCGGCGTGGACCCCGCGGCAGCCACCGCGGCCATCGAGCGGGCAGGGTTCACGTCCGTCTGGGTGGGCGGCGGCAACCCAGACCAGGCGGCGTTCGCACGCCTGCGGGCGCAGCTGTCAGGCAGCGAGCGGCTGATCGTGGCGACCGGCATCGTCAACGTCTGGGCGTGGGAGCCCGCCGAGCTGCGCACCGCGGCAGAGGCACTCGCGGCCGATTTCCCCGGCCGGTTCATTCTCGGCCTCGGCGTCAGCCACGCGCCTGCCGTCGAAGCACTCGGCCACGCCTACCAGCGCCCGCTCAGGAAGATGGAGAAGTTCCTCGACGAGCTTGATCATCCGGCCCATCATGGCGCGGAACGGGAGTTGCCCCCGATCGTGATCGCGGCCCTCGGCCCGAAGATGCTCGAGCTGGCCCGTGATCAGGCCGCGGGCTCACACCCCTACTTCACGACGCCGGAGCACACGCGGTTCGCCCGCGAAGTGCTCGGCCCTGCCCCGCTGCTCGTCCCCGAGCTGGCCTTCACGCTCGCCAGCGACCCGGCGCAGGGCGCCGCCACGGCCGGCGCCTACGCCGAGCGCTACCTGCGGCTGCCGAACTACACCAAGAACCTCGAGAGGTTCGGCTTCGGTGCGGCCGACTTCGAAGGTGCGGGCAGCGACCGGCTGATCTCCGAGATTATCCCGAACGGTTCCGCGCCGCTCCGTGAGCGCATCCACTCTCACCTGGACGCAGGTGCCGACCACGTGGTCCTTCAGCCCCTTGACGCTGAAGGTTTCACGCCGGCGGCGCTGGCCAGCCTGGCCGGCGTCGTCGCGGAGTTCATGCCGTAAGGTGCGAATTATGAGTGCTTCGAGCATCGATCAGGGTGAAAGCAGCGGTGTCAGCGAGGCGGCGATGCGAGACGCGCTGGCCGACGCCAGGGATGGCAAGCCGCTCGGCCAGTCGGAAGCCGAGACCCTGCTTCACGCGCGCGGCGATGACCTCACGACGCTCCTCGGTTACGCGGCACGCACCAGGGACGCCGGGCTGGAGGCCGCGAACAGGCCGGGGATCATCACCTACTCCAAGAAGGTGTTCATCCCGCTGACCCGCCTGTGCCGTGACCGCTGCGGCTACTGCACGTTCGCGACCGTCCCAGGCAGGCTCGACAGCCTCTACCTCAGCCCCGACGAGGTCCTGGCGATCGCCAGGGAGGGCGCGAGACTCGGCTGCAAGGAAGCCCTCTTCACGCTCGGCGACCGGCCGGAGGCCCGCTGGAAGCAGGCCCGCGAGTGGCTGGACGAGCACGGCTACGACGACACGCTCTCCTACGTCCGCGCGATGGCGGTCCGGGTCCTTGAGGAGACCGGCCTGCTGCCGCACCTCAACCCGGGGGTCATGACCGGCCAGGACTTCCAGCGGCTCAAGCCGGTCGCGCCGTCCATGGGCATGATGCTCGAAACGACGTCGAGCCGCCTCTTCGAGACCAAGGGCGAGGCGCACTTCGGCTCACCGGACAAGGACCCCAAGGTCCGGTTGCAGGTCCTGCGCGACGCGGGGCGCAGCAACGTCGCGTTCACCACGGGCATCCTCATCGGCATCGGCGAGACCCTCGAGGAGCGCGCCGACGCGATCTTTGCCCTGCGCCAAGTGCAACACGAGTACGACGGCATCCAGGAAGTCATCGTGCAGAACTTCCGCGCCAAGCCGGACACGAAGATGCGCGGCACCCCCGACGCGGAACTCGCGGACCTGGCCGCGACGATCGCCGTCACCAGGCTCGTCCTCGGGCCCGACGCCCGCATCCAGGCGCCGCCGAACCTCGTCGGCGACGAGTACCAGCTCATCCTCGACGCGGGCATCGACGACTGGGGCGGCGTTTCGCCGCTCACCCCGGACCACGTGAACCCCGAGCGCCCCTGGCCGCAGCTTGACGTGCTCGCGGACCTGACCGCCGCGGCCGGCTTCACGCTCAAAGAGCGCCTCACGGTCTACCCGCGGTACCTGCGCGAGCCGTGGCTCGACCCGAGCGTGGCGGCGCACGTCGCTGCCCTCGCCGACCCGGCGACCGGCCTTGCGAACGAGGCCGCGATCCCGCAGGGCAGGCCCTGGCACGAGCCCGCCGCCGAGGTTCTGGTCAGCGGTGGCCGGCCGCTCTCCCGCTTATGCTGAGCTAATGGGCATGTCCGACAATGGCGTAACCGGCATGGGCCTTCCGTCACCCGACAAGGTCCGCGAATGGCTGAGCGCGGCGGCCGCGGACCCGGCATCCCTGCCGGACGAAGGGTACGAGGCGCTGCTCGGCGCGGACGGCCGGCAGCTTGCGGAGCTCTGCGAACTCGCCGACTCGCTGCGCCGCCAGGCGGTAGGCGATGCCCTCACCTACGCCGTGAACCGGAATCTCGACACGGCCGCCGTGGTCGGCGCTGACCCGGGCTCGCGGGAGCGGCTGGCCGCGCTCGTGGTCGAAGCGCGTGACCTCGGCGCGACCGAGATCTGCATGCAGGGGCCGTTCCCCCCCGACTCCGATGACGACTACCTGGACCTGATCGCCGCCGTCAAAGCGTCCGCGCCAGAGATCCACCTGCACGCGTTCCGTCCCGCGGAACTGCTCGATGGGGCGGCCCGCCGCGGGATGCCGCTGGCGGAGTTCCTCACCGCTGCCCGGCAGGCGGGACTCGGCTCGGTTCCCGGCACCGCCGCGCGCATTCTCGACGACGAGGTGCGAGCCCGGATGAAGGGCGGCGAGGACTCTCCGGTGTCCCAGTGGGTTGAGGTGATCGAGGCCGCGCACCGCGCCGGGCTCACCTCCACGTCCACCATGGTCTTCGGGCATGTCGAGACCCCCGCGCACCAGGTCGCGCACCTGCGCCTGCTGGCGGGCATCCAGGACCGTACCGGCGGGTTCACCGAGTTCATCGCCATGCCGTTCGTTCCCGCCGCCGCCGCGGTCACCGCCCCCGGCCTGGTCGGCAGGGAGATTCCCGGCCCGTCCTGGCGGCAGTCGCGGGCAGTGCACGCCGTGGCCCGGCTAATGCTCGGGCGCATCGGCAATATCCAGGCGGCCTGGCCGAAGTACGGCCTTGACGCGTCGGTCGACCTGCTGCGCGGCGGCGCAAACGACCTCGGCGGGCTGCTCCTCGACGGCCGCCTAGCGCCAGACGCGGGGGCGGAGGCCGGGCTCGTCCTGACCCTCGACGATGTCGAGCGGGTCGCGCGGGAGCTCGGCCGGCCGCTCTGGCAGCGCACCACGGGGTACGACAAGGT